>JAITBV010000279.1 GCA_031283395.1 Candidatus Adiutrix sp. | reverse complement strand
ACCGTTTCCTTAAGGCCGCCGATGAAGCCGCTGTAACGGTAATATACCTTCTGGTCGAGTTTGCGGCCGGTCAGGCGCACCTTGCCGGCATTGACCACGACCACGAAATCGCCCGTATCGTTATGGGGGGTGAAGATGGCCTTGTGCTTGCCCCGCAGGCGGCGGGCTATCTCCGAGGCCAGACGGCCCAGGACCAAGCCTTCCGCGTCCACCACGAACCACTTCTTGTCAACTTCGTTTTCCTTCGCCATAAAAGTTTTGCTGATCATGGCCGCCTTCCTGACCCCTTCTCCCGATTCGGAACTTATCTTAGTATCACGGCGGCTTATTTTTGTCAACATCTTTCGGCTGGTCAATATTGCCATTTCAACCGGTTGGTGCTAGAGTGCCGGTCTGTATTTAGGAGAAAGCATGGGACCTGATTCGATGGCGGCGGCCGAAGGCGTCCCGGCCCGGCCCCGGAGCCTGGGCGAGACCTGCAAAGCCCTGTCCCCCCGGCACCGCTGGCGGGGAGTCAACGGCTACCGGCATCTGCTGAGCCTGGGCCTGCCTATCGTCGCCTCCAACATCTCCGTTTCGGCCATGCTGTTCACCAACCGGCTCTTTCTGAGCCACTATTCCCTGGAAGCCGTGGCCGCCTCGCTTCCGGCCGGGGTGACCTATGTGACGGTCACGGCCTTTTTCCAGGGCCTGGTCGGCTACGTCAGCGTCTTCGCCGCCCAATACACCGGGGCCGGCCGGCCCCGCCGGGCCGCGGACGCCCTCTGGCAGGGCCTTTACCTGTCCGCCCTGTCCGGGTTGCTCATCGGGCTGACCTATTTCGCCGCCCCCTTCATGTTCCGCCTGGGGGGCCACCCCCAACATATCCAGGAGCTGGAGGTCACCTACTACCGCATCTTGTGCGTGCCCGCGGCCCTTAACCTGGTCTTTCTGGCCCTGGCCTCCTTTTTGTCCGGCCTGGGCCGCACCCGGGTGGTCATGTGGGTCAACCTGGCCGGGGCCCTGGTCAACATCCCCCTGACCTATTTCCTTATTTTCGGCCTCAACCTCGGGGATTTCCGGGTGTTCGAGGCCCACGGCGTGCCCGGGGCGGCGGCGGCCGACGTCATAAGCTGGCTGGTGGTCGCCCTTATCTTCGCCCTTATTGTCTTCAACCGGAAAATGGAGGCCAGCCACGGAGTATTCAGCGCCTGGAAGCCGGACCTGAAACTCGTAAAAAGGCTCGTCTTCTACGGCTTTCCGGGGGGGCTCCAGCGCTTTCTGGAACTGGGGGCCTTCACCTTCTTCGCCTTCGCCGTCGGCCGCCTGGGGGAGATATTTCTGGCGGCCAACAACATCATCTTCTCCATAGAGTCCCTGTCCTTTTTCCCCATGCTCGGGGTAGGCATCAGCGTCAGCATCATGGTCGGGCAGTCCATCGGACGGGACCGGCCGGAAGAGGCGGCCGAAGCCATGCTCAGCGGGGTCGGGATCAGCACCTTCTACGTGTCCCTGGTGGCCGCGGGCTTCCTGCTTTTCCCCGAAGCCCTTCTGGGCCTGTTCCTTTCCGGCAGCTATACCCCGGCCGAGGCCCGCCAGATCCTGGACCTGGGGGTGATACTCCTGCGCTTTGTGGTTATATATTCACTATTCGACGGCCTGTATCTCTGCGCCTTCGGAGCCCTGAGCGGGGCGGGGGACGTCTGGTTTCCCATGGCCGCCATGGGCCTCAGTGGACTGGTCTGCCTGGTCCTGCCGATCTGGCTGCTCTTTGGGCTGGGCCTGGCCTCCATCAACAGCCTGTGGATAGTCTTCGTCGTCTATATCCTTATTTTGAACGCCGCGGGCTGTTGGCGCTATCGCCAGGGCCGCTGGCGTAACAAAAAAGTGATCGAAAAAGCATGAACGTCCTGCCGGAACTGGCCCCCTTCAGGTTCGACCTGCCCCCGTCCCTGGTGGCCCAACGGCCGCCCGCGCCGCGGGGACACTCACGCCTGATGCTCGTCCCCCGCGGGCCGGGGCCGGCCGAGCGGCGCCTTTTTCCGGAACTGCCGGAGCTTTTGCCGCCCGGAGCCCTGTTGGTCTTCAACCAGGTCCAGGTGACCTTCTGCCGCCTTCGGGGCCGCCGGGCCGATACGGGCGGCCAGGTGGAAGCCTTCATCCTGGAGCCGCCGCCGGACGGGACCCCGGCCGGTCCCCAAGACCTGTGGTGCCTGGTCCATCCCGGCCGCCGGGTCAAACCCGGGACCGGCCTCACCTTCAGCCGGCCCGGCCACCGGGACGTTTTGTCCGGCCTGACCCTGGCCGCCGACCCCGAAGGCCGGCGCCTCATCCGTTTTAACTTTGAAAAACCCCCGGCCCTGGTCTTCGAGGAGATCGGCCATGTCCCCCTGCCCTTCTACATAAAAAGACCCGACGACGACGAGGACCGCGACCGTTACCAGACCGTTTTCGGAGTCACCCCCGGCGCCGTGGCCGCGCCCACGGCCGGGCTCCACTTCACCCGGGATATGCTGGCCGAACTTAAGGCGGCCGGCTTTGAGACGGCCGAAGTGACCCTCAAGGTCGGCGCCGGCACCTTCGCCCCCCTGACCCGGACCCAGTTGGCCGAAGGCCGTCTCCACCGGGAACACATCTCCGTGCCGGCCCGGGCGGCCGAGGCCGTGGACCGGGCCCGGCGGACGGGCCGGCCCGTGGTGGCCGTGGGCACCACCGTGGTCCGGGCCCTGGAATGGGCCGCCGCCGAGGGCCCCCCCGCGGCCCGGACGGGCTGGGGCGATCTCTTCATCCGGCCCGGCTACCACTTCCTGGCGGTGGACGGTCTTTTGACCAACTTTCACCTGCCCGGCTCAAGCCTGATAATGCTGACCGCGGCCCTGGCCGGCCGGGAAAAGCTCCTGGCCGCCTACGCCGAAGCCGTGGCCGCGGGCTTCCGCTTCCACAGCTACGGCGATGCCATGCTCATAATATGACCTCTGAAACGCCCGCACCCCAGGCCGACCCGGAACTGGCCTTCCCCCCCCGGCCGCCGGCCCCCGGGGAAAAACTGCCCCGGCGCGGCCTGTTGGCCGCCGCCGGACTCGGCACCCTGCGCCGCTGGGCTCCGCCCGGAGGAGAACGCCGGCCGCCCCTCTGGGGGGGGCTGACCACCCTGACCGTCTGGCCGGACTTTTTCCTGGCCGGGCCGGTCCTGGGAGCGCCCTGGGCCGCGCTGACCCTGGAAGAGCTTTTTCGCCGGGGGGGCGAGGAAATCATCTTTTTCGGCCTGGCCGGCGGGCTGGACGCCGGCCTTAAGCCCGGGGACCTCCTCTGCCCGGAGACCGGCCTGAGCACCGAGGGCACCTCCGCCCACTACCCCGCCCCCTTGAGCCCGGACCAGGACCTGCGCCGCCTCCTCCTGGCCCAGGGCGAACCCCTTTTCGGGGGCGCTATCTGGTCCACCGACGCCCCCTGCCGGGAAACCGCCGCCCAGGTGGCCGCCCAGAAAGCCTCGGGCGCCCTGGCCGTGGACATGGAGACCACGGCGCTGTGGGCCGTGGCCCGCTTCCGCGGACGCCGCCTGGCCGCCCTCCTGGTCATAGACGATCTTCTGTCGGAAAACGGCCATAAACCCGGCCTGGACCGGCCCGGGTTCCGGCGGGGCCTGGACCGGGCGGCCAGGCTGGCCTTAAGAGCGGCCCGGACCATAAAAGACGGCCCCCCCTAATTTTTGGTTTGACTACTTCAATGTCTTATAGTAATTTAGATACAATAAGAGAACTTGACACCCGGTCCGACCGGGGTATCCGAGGCCTTTTGGTGAAGGAACGCCTTTCTGTTAAAGCCAGCCTCCTGGCCTTATTGGCCCTGGCGGTCGGAGGTTGCGGCGCGGTCATTGATTATGCCCAGGACAACGAGTTGCGATGGGGTTTTCTGAATTCGCCCAGCTTCATCAGCCCGGCTCGGCTTCGGGTGGGGGTGGTTCCCTTTTATGACGGGGTGGGCCTGGGCGCCCCGGGGGCCGGACTCAACCTGGCCCGCTTGTTGAGCGAAGAACTGGCCAAGGACTCCCACCTGGAAGTGGTGCCGGCGGAGGAAGTGGACGCGGCCCTGAACGCCTGGGGGTTTTACGGTCCGCTGACCCCGGCCCAGGCCGCCCAGGTGGGTTCCGACCTCAGGCTCAATGCCGTGGTCCTGGGATCGATCTCGGAAATATCGAGTTACAGCCAGCGCAAGGGCTGGCGCCGCCTGGCCCGCATCTTCACCAGCCAGCGGGACTACGTGGACGCGGTGCTGGCCGTCAGCGCCCTGGATTCGGCCACCGGCATAGTCCTGGTCTCCCGGGCCAGCGTGGGCCGGCATGACGACGGCCCGGGCGAAAGACAGTTTTTGGAGGCCGACCTAAGTGAAGGTCCCAGCCAGGAGGCCATGGAGGGCAGCCTGGACGCGGCCCTGGCCGAATCGGCCCACCGGACCCTGGAAGGCCTGGCCGACCTGCCGTTCAAGGCGCGGGTGATATCCACCGACGGCCTGACGGCGGTCATCGCCTTCGGGGCCGATGTGGGCCTCAAAAAAGGCCAAAGGTTCGTCCACCTGGAAATTTTGCGGACCATCACCAACACCATCGGTGAAACCTACCAGGTAATGGGCGCCGCCTCGGCCCGGCTGGCGGTTACGGAAGTGGGCGACCATTACGCCACGCTGGAGTTGACGGAAGGCCAGGTTTTCGCCGGGGACGTGATTCAAACCGTCAATTGAGCCGCCAGGGCCCAAAGGGGGAAAGGAAACCTAAACATGAACCTGAAATTCGGCGTCCTGTTCGCTCTCGGGCTCTGGTTATGGGCGGCCCCCCCGGCCGTTATGGCCCAGGCCGGCAACGCGACGCCGCCGGCGAAAGGTAAGCCTATGTTCGTGCAACTGACCACCAGCCACGGCGACATCATCCTGGAACTCCACCATGAGGCCGCGCCCCGGACCACGGCCAACTTCCTTCAATATGTCCAGGACGGCCACTACGCCGGCACTATTTTCCACCGGGTCATCCCCGGCTTCATGATCCAGGGCGGCGGACTGGACGCGGCCATGAACGAACGGCCCACCCGCCCGCCCATTGAAAACGAGGCCAATAACGGCCTCTTCCATGACCGCCACACCGTGGCCATGGCCCGC
>JAITBV010000252.1 GCA_031283395.1 Candidatus Adiutrix sp. | reverse complement strand
CCCCTCTGCTCGTAGAGGTCCTTTTCCAGGGTCTCGATGACCGGGGCCAGGTAGCGGACTATCTTGGCCGCGCTCAGGGCCGCGCCCCGGCTGGCAAGGCTCAGGCTGGGGCCCTGGTAGAACTGGCGCCCGGCATCGGCGGCCACGACCTTGGACAGGTCGATGAACTCGGCGTCCAGGCGCCGGCGTTCGGTGTCGTCGGCGGCCTCGGAGGCGGCCCGGTCGGCCAGGTCCATCATGCCGGTCAGGGCCGCGGCCACGCTCTGGAAACGCTCGGCGGCCTGGTTGAGGCAGCCTATGACTTCGGGCAGGCTCTTCATCTGCTCCCGGGCTTCGGTCAGGGCCTGGCTCACTTCCAGGGGCAGGGCCAGGGGTTCCTCGGGCACGGCGGCCAGGCCGACGGCCAGGATGTTGGTTATGGTGGTCAGTTCGTTTAGCTGCAAGTTGGTCATGATATTCACCTATATTTGCGGGCGCCGCGGGCGCTTTGATTTTACTGATTCGGCCGCGGGCTGAGTCGTTCGTTCAACTCCTCAGCCCCGCCGGATCCCGGTCCAGGGCCGCGCCCCGGTTAACGGTTGAGGAGGGAGAGGGCCATTTGAGGCAGGCTGTTGGCCTGGCTCAACATGCTGACCGCGGCCTGGGTCAGGACCTGGTTCTTGACGAAGTTGGTCATTTCCGTGGCCAGGTCCACATCCGAGATGCGGCTTTCCGAGGCCTGCAGGTTCTCGGCCTGGATCTCCAGGTTGGTGATGGTGTTTTCCAGGCGGTTGATATAGGCGCCCAGGGTGGCCCTCACCTTGTCCTTGCGTTCAATGGCGCCCTGGATGGCGTCCAGGGCTTCCTGGGCGTCGCTCTGGGTGCGGAGATGGGCTCCGGCCCAGGGGCCGTCGTCGGCGTTCTGGACTTCCACGAAGGCCGCGCGGTCCAGGCCGAGGAGGTTGCTGATGGACTGGCCGTTGGTGTAGCCGAACCCCTGGCCGGTGAAGGCGTCTTTCTGGCCGGTCCGGATATCGGAGTTGGCGGCCTCGCCGACGTTCAGGATCCAGAGGTCGCGGTAGCGGCCTACATCCTGGCCGTGGAGCTGCACGCCCCAGGAGCCGTAGCCCGTGGGCACGGCCCGGAGGACGCCCCATTCCTTGCCGCCGTTGCTGAAGTAGGTGCCGGCGCTGACTGAGGTTTCAAACTCGTCATTATACCAGACGGCCCGGTTGTATTGCTCGACGCTGCCGCGGATGTCGCCCAACTGCTCGTCGCAGCCGTTGAGGCTGTTGCCCTTGGCTCCGCCGTCCTTGGCGAAGACGTAGAGGGTGGTGTAGCCATCGCGGTATTGGCCTTCCCCGCCGTTTTCCAGGCCGATGCCTTCCAGGCGGGCCCAGAACTGGCTGTCGGGGTTGTTGTTGATGGCATAGGCCAGGGCGCTGATGGCCCAGACGTCCTCGATGCTGCGGCCCGGGCCGAAGGGGCTGTCGGGGTCGTTGAGAGCGGCGCTGAGGGAGACGGCCGCGGCCGTGGTGCGCTCGCTGAAGCTGGAGGCGCCCAGGGTGGCGCTGCCTATGTAGTAGGTCTCGACTTCCCCGTTGCCGAAGCAGAAGCGGTGGGCGCCGCCGTCTAGGCTGATCAGGTCAAAGAGGACCGGTCGATTGCCGAAGAAATCTGGTACTCCGGCGATGTTGTCCGGGTCAAAAACATCGTTGAGGAACCGGGGTTGACCGAAGCGGTCGATAAGGGCATCGCTGGCCGCATTGAATGCCCCGGTCCCGGTCGCGGGATTTGGCTGAATAAAGTCAACCATGAGCTCCGCGATACTGGTGTAAGTGTTAACGTTAGGGGATGGCCAGCCCGCCCCAAGCAGGATATCCAGCATTGCCGAAGTGAGAGGCTCGTTTCCGGTTAGAGTTGGGCTTCCTGCAGGCATCAGCATATTCAATCTTGCCAAAGCGGAAGCGGACCCTGCTATATCCAACACGTATTGAGCATTCCCATTTTCGTCGGCTAAGACGTTTTGCGCGCTGAATACAGGGTTGGGCGAGCCTAATGTTCTGGGCAAGATATTACCAAAGTCCAATAAATCCTGGAAGGTGGTAAAGCCATAGGCGAGGCCGTTCTCCAACAGGGCGTTCATGATATCCGAGGTTACAGCATCGCCAGAATTGCCAGTTCCCGCCAAAGTCGCGCCACCTGCGGTCAACTTGTATTTGGCATTTCCTGCCGCGTCGACTATGACGTTTGAGGAGCTATAGGCCGGGTTGGCCGCGCTGGTCCGGCCCAGGAGGTCGGCCAGGGTGGTCCCGCCGGCCTGGGTTTTCACGACCCCGGTGCCGAGTATCAGGCTGAAGCCGTCTTTGGAATTCCCGGCTACAAGGTCGCGGGACACGATCTGACCGTCGGGCAGAGTGAACACCGGCTCCACGGAATTCGTGATTTTGAAATAGCCTAAGGGGACGAGGTCGCCATTATCGTCTTCCCAGTAGCCGTTGGCGTTCCAAGTGAGTCCCGCGCCGCCGTTTGCTTTGGTGTCATTCATCCAAACGACAGTGGGACCGCCATCGTCAATGGTATAGCTCGGAGGGTTCGTGTCGTTGGCCAAGGCCGCTGTGTTGAAGTTGTTGAAACTTACCTGATAGCGGTTGGCATCGTTGGTCAGCCAGCCGCTGGTGACGCTATAGATGAAAGCGGAGGCCGGCGGCCAGTATTCGCCATTCACAAAGCAGATTGAGGGCGGCTTGGCCGAAGTGGACATGATGGCCGAGATATGGTCGGTTATCCTATAGTTCTTGTCTATCCCGCAGTTCGTGCTGAGGGCCGAGGCGTAGGCGGTGAGGTCAAGGGCCGGATAACCGGATTGGGCCAAGGTAAACTTGGCGGCTTTATATTCGAAATCGATCCGCACCCGGGCCTGGCTGCCCTGGTTGACCAGATCCATAAGTTCCTGCAAGGTGGGGGTGGCGTCGACCTGCCAGGCTCCGGCGATGTAGCGGCCGCCCTTGAGCGCCGGGGCGCCGTTGTCATACTGGGCCCCGTCCTGGGCTTTCCAATCCCAGTTGTAGCCGAAGGAGAAGACCTCGCCTTCCTTCCAGCCGGGGACGGGCTCGTTGAGGGAGGGGATGCCCCCGCCGCAGCAGCCGGTGGTGTTGGGCCCGCCGTGGGTGCCCACCGTGCCCCAGATGTCGTTCTTGGCATCGCCGCCGATCCGGAGGCCGCTCTGGCTGGTGGCCCGCACGTCGCCCATTTTCACGAAGTAATAGTCTTCGGCCGGGTCGTTGCCGGTGCCGAAGTGGAGCTTGAGGCCCATGCCGTGGTGGATGGCGCTGATGGAGCCGTCCAGGAGCTTGACCCCGTTGAAATTGGTGGCCGTGGCGATGCGGTCGATCTCCGCGGCCATAGCCTGGTATTCGGAATTGATGATCTCCCGCTGCACCGTGGTGTAGGTGCCGGTGGCGGCCTGCTCGGCCAGCTCCTTCATGCGGATGAGCTTTTCATCAATAACGGC
>JAITBV010000240.1 GCA_031283395.1 Candidatus Adiutrix sp. | reverse complement strand
ATGGGTTTCGGCATGACCACGGTTTTGCTCAATCTGCACAACGCCGGCTTTTTCCCCAACACCTCGGTCGTCCTGGCCATGGGCGTCTTTTTCGGCGGCCTGGCCCAGGTGACGGCCGGGATCATGGAATTTTTCAAGGGCAACACCTTTGGTGTGGCGGCCTTCACCTCTTACGGCTTCTTCTGGCTCAGCCTGGTCGCCACCTGGGTGATGCCGACCCTGGGCTGGGCCGAAGCCCCTTCCCACGCCTATATGGGCTGTTATCTCGCCTTGTGGGGCGCCTTCACCTTCTTCATGTTCCTTGGCACCCTCAAAAGCAGCCGGGTGCTCCAATTCGTTTTTTTATCATTGACCGCCCTGTTTTTCCTCCTGGCCGCCCGCGACTTCACCGGCAGCGAATCCATAGGTCTTTTGGCCGGCTACGTGGGCCTGATCTGCGGAGCTTCGGCCATGTATCTGTCCATGGCCGAGGTCCTTCACGAACAGCACGGGCGTAAAATACTGCCTTTCTGAGCCCCGGAAAGGGCGGGGAGACCCGAGGAGCGGATGGACCTCCAAGCCATGTTGCCCATTTTTTCCGGCGTCTTCCTGGCCGAGCTGGGCGACAAGACCCAACTGGCCACACTCTGTTTTATGGTTCGGGGCGGTTTGAGCCGGCTGGAAGTTTTTCTGGCCGCCGGCGCGGCCCTGGTTCTGGCCACCGGCCTGGGGGTGGCGGCCGGCCGGATGGCCGGGCTTCTGGCCGAGCCGGAGTTGCTGAAAGCCGGGGCCGGCTTGATTTTCCTCATTTTTGGCCTGATTTTCCTGCGCGAAGGTCTTAGCGGGCGCCGGTCCGGCCCCGGGGCGGGCCCGCCATGCGCCTGAAAGCCCTCTTCCCGGTTTTTTCCGGCATCTTCCTGGCCGAGCTGGGCGACAAAACCCAGATCTCCGCCGTCCTCTTCAGCGCCAGCGGAGCCGCCACGGCCCTGGAGGTTTTTCTGGCCGCCAGTCTGGCTCTGCTGGCCTCCACCGCCCTGGCCGTCCTGGGTGGCGCGGCCCTGAGCCGGGCTCTTTCCCCGGCCAGCCTGAAAACCATGGCCGGCCTGGTCTTTCTGATCCTGGGCGGTTATTATATCCTCCAGGCCCTCGGCCTGACCTGGACCTGAAAACCGGAGGCGGGCATTGCTGCGCTATCGCCGGGGGCCGGAGAGCGACCCCTTTTATGAACTCTACCAGTCCCCGGGCTGGCTGACCGACTTTGATCCTCCCCGTCCCTTCCCCTTCTGGCTCAACCTGGAACTGACCAACCGCTGCCAACTGGATTGCCTGTTCTGTTCCCGCCAGAAGAGCCGCCGGCCCTTGGGCGACTTAAGCCTGGAAACGGCCCGGCTGCTGACCCTGGAAGCCCGGGCCCAGGCCGAGGCCCTTGGTTTCGTGGGGGTGAGGTTCACCGGCTGGGGGGAACCGCTGCTCCACCCCCGGGCGGCCGAGATAGCGGCCCTGGTCAAAGAGGCCGGGCTGAAGCTGAAAATATACACCAACGGTCTGGCCCTGACCCCCGAGCTTATGGATCGTTTCATTGACCTGGGAGTGGATGATCTCCAGTTCTCCCTCCAGGGGCTGACCCCGGCCCAGTATGAGTTCAACCGCCGGGGCGCCGACTACCAGCGCCTCCGGGCCAGCCTGGAACTGGCCGCCCATAGGCGCGGGGCGGCCGCCCGTCCCTTCCTGAGCGTTCTGACCTCGACCCTGGCCGACGAGGCCCGGGAGGCCGACCCGGAACCTTTTCTCCGGGATATGCTGACCCTGGTGGACAAGGTGGCCGTGGACCTGACCAATCTCAATTTCGTGGCCGACCAGGGCCGGGTCAAGCCCTATCTCGAGCGCCAGTCCGCCGGCCTGACCCGGGGACGCTGCGTGGATGTTTTCCTGGCCCTGGAGATAAAATACGACGGCCTCATCCAAATCTGCGGCCAGGACGCCGAAGGCCGGCCGGACCACAGCCTGGGCCGCCTGGGGGAAACCAGCCTGGCCGAAGCCTGGCTGGGCCCCCGGATGAACGAGCAACGCCAACGGGTGGGGCGGGCCCTGGGCCACGAGTCCCTGCCTGTCTGTCGCCATTGTTATCACAACACCACCAAGTATGAGCTGTTCAAAAACCGCCCGGGGGCCCGATGACCGATCCGGCCCGGGAGGCCTCCGCCCTGGCCGCGGCGCTGGCCCGGCTGGCCGGGAGCCTGGCCTCGGCCGGCCGGCCCTTTGACTTGTGGGCACCCCCTTTGACCCCGACGGTTATTGAAACCGCGGCGGACAGGGTGGCCCGGGGGGAGGCTGAGATACTGTGGGCGGACCGGGCCGATCCGGCCCTGATGCTCTACGCCCCTTCACCCGGGGAAACGGAGTTTTTCGGTTACGGCTGCGCCCGGCTGGCCGGACCCTATCTGCCCCCGGAAGACCAGGGGCAACGCGAGGCCAGGGCGGCCCGGCTGGCCGCCCTGGCCTCGGCCCGGGCCCGGGACCAGGGTGACCGGCTGGTTACCTTAAAGACGGGCCTGGACCCGGCCGCCCTGCGCGGCCTTCTGGCCGGGGGGTTTGTCCTGGCGGAATTTTTAAATGTCCTGACCCTTGAATTGATCCCCAATTCGGACGGCCCGGACGATCCACCTCCGCCCCCGGGCTTTACCTGGCTGGAGCGGGGCCGGCTGGAGGAGGCCGAGGCCCTGGCGGATGATTTGGGTGATTTTTTTTATGACGGCCACCTGCGCCACGATCCGCGGCCGGGGCCGGAGGCGGCCCGGCGCATCTGGCGCCGGGCGGCCCTGGAAGACCTGGCCGGAGCGGCCGATGAAGCCGTCATCCTCTGGGACAGCGCCAGCGGTCGGGGGGCCGGCCTGGCCACAGCCAAACTGTCTGAGGGGGGGGCTGAGGGGGGGGAGGCTATCCTGTCCATCCTGGCCCTGGCCGGGCCCTACCGGAGCCGGGGCCTGGGCCGGCCCCTGCTTAGGGAGTTGATCCGGCGGCTGAACGGCCGGATCGCTCCCCAAAGCCGGGGCCGATTGCGGGCGGAAACCGCCGCCTACAACCTGCCGGCCCTGGCCTTATACCAGGCTCTGGGTTTCAAGCCCGGCCCGCCCCTGGCGGCCCTGCACCTGCACCTTACCTGTTAACGCTTCAGTTCAATGGCCGTGGCCAACATCTCGTTGTGGGTGGTGACCACCTTGGAATTGGCCTGAAACCCGCGCTGGGTCATGATCATGGTGACGATTTCCGTGGCCGTATCGACATTGGACTGTTCCAGAAAGCCGCCCAGGACATCGGCCGCGCCGTGCTCGCCGGGCGCGGTGGT
>JAITBV010000198.1 GCA_031283395.1 Candidatus Adiutrix sp. | reverse complement strand
AAGGTGGCCGGGTCGAAGCGGCCCGGTATTTCCACCTGGTCTTCCAGGGGGAAGGGATGGGTGGACTTGCCGTTGAAGAAGCTGGTGACGTGCCGGAACTTCTGGGTCTCGGCCAGGCGCAACTGGGGGATCCGGGCCGCGGAAAGCACCTCGCCCAGAAGGCGGGGCATGCCCTCGTCTCCGCCCATGGGGCTTAGGAGATATTCGGTCAGTTCATCGTAATAGCGGGTCAGGCCCAGGTATTTGACCTTCGGCCGGCGGGGGGGCTGGCCGGGGTAGTCCGGCTCCAGAAAGGCCTGGGTCAATTGGATGGCCCGGTCCTGGCGGAAATTGGTATGGAGGACGGCGTCCCCGTCGGCCAGGCCGGGGTAGCCCTCGCCAACCAGGGGGGGAATGTATTCATCGACCATGTCAAAGTTGTCCGGGGTCTTGTCTTCGGCCCAGGAGCGTTCCACCGCGGCCAGGGGCTCGGTGAAGGGACGGCCTTCGGCCTCGACCAGGGCGCGGTAGGCCAAGTCGGTGAGTTTCCAGTCGCGGCTGCGGTCCATGGCGTAGTAGCGCCCCATCATGGTGCCTATTTTGGCGCCGCCCACTTCCTCTAAGACCAGCTTCAGCTTGGCCAGATACTCCAGGCAGGAGCGGGGCGGGGTGTCCCGGCCGTCCAGGAAGGGGTGGACATAAATGATCCCCGCCTGGTTTTGGGACCGGGCCTGGCGCATGAACTTGAAGAGATGCTCCTGATGGGCGTGGACGCCTTCGTCCTGAAGCAGCCCAAACAGGTGGAGGGCGGTGCCCTTCTCCCGCCAGTGGGCCATTAGTTCGCCCCACTTGGGCAGGCGGAAAAAACTGCCGTCGCGGAGGCCGTCGTCCAGGCGCTTGAGTTCCTGGGTGACTATGCGGCCGGCCCCCATGTTCAGGTGCCCGACTTCGCTGGAGCCCTGATAACCATCGGGCAGGCCCACCGGCTCACCGGAAGCGTCCAGGAGGGTCCAGGGGCAGCGGGCCAGAAGATCATCCATAGTTGGCGTCCGGGCCGCCATGACGGCGTTGCCCCGGGGATCTTCGCGGCGGCCCCAGCCATCGCGGACGATAAGGCAAACGGGTCTCATAGTCATTCCTTTTGGTTTTTATTTTAACGAGGCGCCAGCGTGACCTTGCCGGCCAGGGTCTCACCGTTGAAAACGGCCAGGTTGGCGGCATAAGAGGGCACGCTCAGGTTCAGTGGCAATTCCGGGGCCAGGGGCAGGCCGCCGAGGGTAAAGACGGGCCGGCTGAAGGTCAGGTCTTCGGCCAGCTTGATCTCAGTGACGGTGAAGGCGGTTCCCTCGGGCAGTATGGTCCGGCTGCCGAGGGACAAAATAAGGGTTTTGCCGTCCACCTCTATGGTCACGGACTCCAGCCGGGGCTTGATTATACTCAAGGTGGCCGAGGCCAGCACGGTCTTGCCCCGCTCGATGTTGATGGCGTAATCCCGCCCCCGGCCGCCCTGGGAAAAGGAGGGCATCATGTCCCGGGCGGTGTCGGCCGGGAAGCCCCGGTCCTCGCCGTCGTTGGCGGTCATCTTTTCCTTGGGGACAAAGCCGCGCAGGTTCATCACCACCCCGGGCCCGGGGGGCGGCCCGCCGCCCTCCATCGTAAAATCCACCATGGTCACAATGGCCCCCACGGGCACGACCAGGGTCCCGCCCGGGGCCACTTCCATGGTCCGGCCGTCCACGTCCACCAAAAAGCCCGTGACCCGGCCCGGAGCGGCCAGGGAGCCGCTGACCGAGGCGGCCTCTTCCCCGGCGGCCGCGGGGCGGGCCGGCGGCGGCTCCGGCGTGGCCGAAGCCAAAACCGCGGGCTCGCCGGACCGGACGGAACGCCAGGCGACCGGCGAACTCAACCGGGGGGGACCGGCCTCGGGCAGAAGCTCCAGGCGGACGCGGCCGATGACTGTCTGGTCCTTCCTCACGGTGATCGACGCGGACCGTTCCAGCGTAAAGGGCCGGCCCAGGTCATTCCACCCCCCCAGGCCCTCCACGGCCGCGGACAAGCCCCGGTCGTAATTGGCGGCCACCTCGACCACGGTGACCGTCTCGCCCGGCGCCACCATAAGGGTCTGGCCGTCGAGCGCGACCACCGGGGGATGGTCCCCGGCCGTGATGACCACATAACCCAGGCGGGGCGAAGGGAGATTAAGGCTCGGCCGGTCCATCTCCACCCCGAAGAGGTCCAAAAAGGCGGTGACGGCCAGGTTGTGATGATAGACCTTCAATTCCAGGTTCGGCAGTTGTTTGGAAGCTTCAACGCCGTAAGCGGGGATGCCTAACTGGGTCAGGGCGTAATAGGAGGCGCTCTGGCGCTGCTCCTTGTAGGGGCTGTCCGCCGCTCCGGTCCTGGTGTTGAAAAAATGAAAATGCTGCAGGGGTTCGGCTATTTCCCGGTTGACTCTGGCTATGACCTCTTCGGCGTAGCTGGCCAGGGGGATGACCCGGCCGGTGGGTCCATGGGTGTAAGAGTCGGCGTCGGCGATGATGCTCTGGCCGTAGCGGTTGGGGTTGGCCAGGTCGCTTTCATAGGTGGGGCGGTAATAGCCGGAGCCATCGTGGAGGTTTAAAAATAAATCGCTCTCCGCCATGAGGCTCTTTATGAGGGCCACAATGTCACGGTAGGGGTCGTCGCGGCCCAGGTCACCCTGGAACTTGCGGTTCATGTCCCCTTCCGTGCCCCGGTTGAATTGGGCGATGGACTTGAAATTGGCCCGGGGCAGCACGATGAGGTTGCCGCGCTTGAGGGACACGCCGGTGTAGAGATCGGCGCACAAAAAACCGCCCGGCTCGTCACCCTGGATGCCGCCCATGATCATGACGGTGGGGCCGGGTTCCCGGCCGAAAATTTTGTAAACCTCCACGGCCTGGGGCGTACCGGCCCAATAGACCAGGTGCTGGCGACTCTCCTGCGCCATAAGGGGGGCGGCGGCCAGGGCCAGGAACAGCGAAAGCGCCGTCACGCCGGCCACCGGACGCCGCCTCATGGCCGCAGCCTTTTCTTCATGACTATACGCCCGTCGCCGGACTGGGCCACCACCATCATATCCAGGATCTCGCTTACGGCCGGAACCTTCAACTGGCCGGAGAAATATTTGGAGGAACGAATGTTGTAGCCGAGCCCCTGCTCAAAATCCGGCCGGGGCGAGCGGGGGTCGAAATCGGGAAAGGGCACTGCCTGGCGCCGGCCGCCGGTCTCCACCAGGAAAAGGGTCAGAAGGCGGCCCCGGGCCAGGCTGCCGGGCGATTCGTTGACCAACTGAAAACTGAACCGGTTGGCCTCCACTTTGAAATCGGCGATCTGAAGTTTTTCCTCGATCTGTTCGGCCAGGGCGGGCAGCCGGTCCGCCCAGGCCGCCAGGGGCTCTTCCTCCTGAAGGTCGGCGGTCGGGACGGGCGGCGCCTCGGGGTTTTCAGGCGTTTCCGGAGTTTCCGGCTCGGGCGCGGCTTCCCCGGCCGCTGCCTCCGGCTCGGCCGAATCACCCTTCGGGGCGTCTCCTTCCGCCCCTGCGCCCGGATCGGGCAGATCAAGATCGCTTAAGATTTCAGCATAATCCTGGGTCAGCGAAACCTGATATTGGTATTGGTCGTCCAGCTTGTTCAGCCGGGCCTGAGCCTCGCGCTGGCTCTCAGACAGGGCCTGGTAATCCAGGAAAAGACTGAAATACTGATTGATGGCCAGAACGGCGCAGACGGCGAAGACCAGGGCGAACAGGACGGCCGCGGCCAGGAGCAGAGGCGAAACCGCGAAGTTTACGACTTCGCCCTGGGGTCGCATTAGCAGAAAATTCCACTTGCCTTTGACCTGTTTTTTGCCTTTAAAGCCTTTCACCGCCACCCTTGCTCCATTTCCGCCGGTCTGGCCGGCCTATGCAAAATCGCCCCGTCCAGGCTCCCGATCAATCCCCCCGCCAGGTTTCAGACAATATTTTCCAATCCGTGCCGTCCCGCTTGAAAACCAGGGTCTTGCGGCCCTTATCCCGCAACTGGTCGGAACGATAGTCCTGCCGGAAGGCCACCCGGACCCGGTCGCCCCAATTCTGGACATCAAAATCCGAAACCAGAACTTCCAGGCGCCCTGTCCCCTCCATCAGTTCCGAACGATAGGTCCGAAAAGCGGCCAGACCCATATTTTTGGCCCGGTAGTGGAAATCCGGGTGGTAGAAGGCGAAGTAGGCCTCCTGGTCCTTGAGGGCCCAGACCCGGGCCCAGTCCCCGACCAGTTCGGCGAAGAACCCGGCCTGTTCCGCGCCCCTGGCCCGCGAAGCCGGGACTTCGGACGGCCGGGCCGGTTCCGGAGGCGCTTCCGGCAGCGATGGTTCCGGCGGAGCGGGCGAAGAAGCCAGGGAACCCCGGACTTCGGCGACCGTCCCCTGGATGCCCTCCTCGCCCCCGGCGTCCATGGCCGCCCCCGCCCGGACCTGGTCTTCAGCCGCGGCCAGGGCTTCCACCGCGGCCCGGCTGCCTTCCGGTTCGGCCTGGACCTGGGGCGCGGCCTTGGGCGGCGTGGTCAGGGCCAGGCGTTTTTCCTCCGGCGTGAGCCTTTTCTGGTCGTCAAACCTCGGCCTCGGCCGGAACTCTTCACCGACTATCCTGTAGCCGCCTTTCTCCGGCCGGAGATAGAGGCGCTTTCGCCCCACCGAGGCGAAACGCTGGTCGCCCTTATAGTCCTGCTCAAAGGCGGCCACTATGACCTCGCGGTGGCGATAGATGCGCAAATCATTCAACTCCACCTTGATGTCCCGGTAGTTCCGGGCCACGTTCTCCTTGTGGGCCATCCAGGCCGCAAAACCCCGGTTGTCGTTATTGACGAAATCAGGAGCATATTTGGCGCGGTAGGCGGCGTGGTCCTTGCCGCTCCAGGCCAGCCTCCATTCTTCCAGGAAACCCTTTATGGCCAGGCCTTCCCGCTTTAGTTCATCCACCGGGGCCAGGGCCAGAGTTTCATAGGTGATGATGGGGGTGTCGAAAAGCTTCAGCAGATCCTCCATCCGGGCGATGTCGGCGTTTTCCAGTTCGATGCAGCCGTTGGAATCGTAATCCACCAGTGGCTTGTCAATGCCGTGCATCCAGATACCGTAACCGCCCCGGCCCAGGGCCCGGTCCCAGAAATTGGGGTAGTCCGTGGGATAGGCCAGGGTGCCGTAGATGGCGGACAGTTCCCGGGGCAGAAGTTTCTGGTTGAAGATGTAAAACCCGTTGGGGGTTTTCTTGTCGCCCTCCACAATCTTGTCGCCCAGGTTTTCGCCGGTGGAGCAGGGCATGATCCGGTCTAGGGTTATGTTCCCGGCCCCGTCGTGGCGGTATAGGTAGAGCATCTGGTCGGCCTTGTCCACCACCAGTATATGGCCCGGCCTATCACCCGGATAAAGCAGGGCATCGGGCAACATTTCTTCGGCGGCCGGTACCTGTCCGGCCGAGGCCAGAAAGACCAGGACGGACAGGGGCAAGAGGAGGATCCTGAACATTACGGATTTGGCGGAAAAGCCCTTTTCTGAAAATTCCCCGGCGCGCCGAGGGTAAATCCGCGGGTTTAGTCCTGAAATCAGGACAGAACCCCGAATTCCACTATTCTAACATATCAGCAGCCTTCTGCCAAGACCTGGGCGCGCGCCCGGCCGAAAGGGACGGGCCGTAAATCGCGGCCCTCCGCCCCGCTTTTTGTGCTATAATAATAAAGTTGTTCCCTGCCAGGAGACCGGCATGAAAATAAAACGTTTCACCGCTCGGGACCTGCCGACGGCCACCAACATGATCAAGGACGAGTTCGGCCTGGCCGCCCTTATCCTGTCCCAGAGGGAATTGCCGGCCGAAGCGGGCGGGGGAGTGGAGATAACCGCGGGGGTCAGGGAAGAGGATATGCCCCCCAGAGTGGAAGCCGGACCCGCCGGACCGGCTTTGAAAGCCCGGGCCGGCCCGGCGGCCGGGGCGGCCGCCTATGCCCGGACCGCCCGGAAATCCGGCCCGGAGCCCGGGCCTCCCTGGCGCCGGGACCTGGAGCTTTGGGGCGCGACCCTGACCCGCGCCTTGGGGGAACTGAAGGACCTGATCCTGGACCTGGCCCATCGCCAGAGCCTGGCGGAAAAATGGCGCGATCGGCCCGACCTGGTAAATCTGTATCGCCGGCTGCTTTTGACGGGCCTGGCCCCGGAACACGCCCGTAGCCTGGTGGAACTGGCCGCCGAGAGCGCCCGGGCCTGGGGCGGAGAGGTTTTCGGCCACCTGAGGCGGACCCTGGAATCCAAGCTGCGGCTGGTCGACCTGTCGCTGTCACCCCCGAAATTCCTGGCCCTGGTGGGACCTTCCGGGGCCGGCAAGACCACCGCTCTGGTCAACCTGGCCGCCTTCTACCGCCAGCGGGGACTGCGGACGGCGGCCATAACCCTGGACACCGTCCGGCTGGGAGCGGCCGAGCAATTGACCCGCTACGCCCGCATCATGGGCCTGGGCGTGGCCGTCTGTCAGAGCCGGGAGGAATTCGCCTCGGCCCTAGAGCTTTTTGATAACAATGACATCGTCCTGATCGACACCCCCGGCCGGGGCTTTCAGAAGCCCGAGGGCCGGCGGGACCTGGCCGCCTTTTTTGAAGAGGCCGGAGCCTCGGCCCTCCTGGTGCTGCCGGCCACCATGAAGGAGAGCGACCTGGCCGCGGCCCTGGACAAGGCCCGGGGCCTGAAGGACTTAAGCCTCATTCTAACCAAGTTCGACGAAACCGAAGCCTTGGGCGGGCTCATGAGCTTCATCATCTCCGGGGCGCCCCGCCTGGCCTTTTTCAGCCTGGGGCCCAAAACCACGGAGGACTTCGCCCTGGCCACGGCCGACAAATTTCTTGGCCTGTGGCTGGACGACCTGGAAAAAAACGCGGACGGCATTGAAACAGACGCTTCAGTAGGTTAAAATAAAAAATTCAGGGCCCGCCGGAAAACGAAAGGCGGGCCAGACAGGCCAGCGGCTGACCCTTCGGCCGGCCCAGGAAAACGAAAGGTGAACCAACATGGCAGCGGTTGCCCGGGGGGCGCCCCCCAAGAAACCTGTCCGGGTCATCACCGTCACCAGCGGCAAGGGCGGGGTGGGCAAAACCAACCTCACCCTGGCCCTGGCCCTGGCCCTGACCAGCCTGGGCCGCCGGGTGCTGGTCTGGGACGCCGACCTGGGCCTGGCCAACAT
>JAITBV010000042.1 GCA_031283395.1 Candidatus Adiutrix sp. | reverse complement strand
CCTCATATCGCGATAGGAAGGAGGAAAGCTGCGAGCGAGCGTGCGGGCGAGCGGATGGATGTAAAAATAGAGAAATATTAGAGAGAGAGAGAGAGAGAGAGAGAGAGAGAGAGAGAGAGAGAGAGAGAGAGAGAGAGAGAGAGCAACTATTGTGCCAGCAACTCTAAACCAACAAAAAGATAAACTGAATCTGTTCAGAAGTCTGACCATTTGTTCCAACCTAATAAATTGTAATTCTTTCTTCCAAGAGTATAACATACTCATTAACCATTATCATTATAAAAAAACACACAGCCAAACCAAGGCCCTCGCTCAAAAATGATGCGAAGGCCTAACAATTTGTGGGATCTGCTGATCTGTCTGAACTTGATTTGTGATTTGTATTTTGCCGGTTTTACAACTACTCAATCATTATTGTGCATGGCTTAAGGCTAATCTTCGTAAATCAGCCCGTTACCGGCTCTTCAACGGACTGAACAGCCAACCGTAGCCCCATGACGCGCAGGACGGTTGAGAGGCTACGGAACTCAGGGTTGCCCTCGGCTGACAGCATCCGATAAAGCTGGTTCGGATTCAGGCCCGCTTCTTTCGCCACGCCCCGGACGCCACCGAAAGCCTTGGCCATCTGGCGCAGGGCAATAAGCAGTTCGGCCTGATCGCCGTCCGCAAGGATGGAATTCAGCAGTTCCATCGCATAGGCCGGCTCGTTTTTGAACACCTCGGCCATCGCCTCGTCGTGCGATTTGTCGTTCATACTATATTCTCCACACTGTTTTTGCGTTTCCAGTCGCGCCAGCAGAAACAGGCCCGATCTATTTCAGCATCCTGATTTCGCTTATCTCCACCGCACAGAATGAGGACAATGGTCAAACCGGCCTGAGCATAATAAATACGATACCCTGGCCCTATGTCAATGCGCAGTTCCCAAACGCCCTCTCGCAAAGCTTTGTGATCGCCGAAGTTGCCTAACTCCATGCGCATGATGCGCCGGTCAATCGCGACCTTGGCTTTGATATCTCGTATCTGCTCACGCCATTCGGCAAAGAGATCGCGCCCATTGTCATCCACATAATGACGTATTTCGTTCATGACTGATTATCATTTATAAACGACAAAATGTCAATCAACTCATCATCCTAAAATGAACTTCCCGAAACTGGTTGGTCCATGAGGTTCCGCCATTTCAAGCTGAAGCCGTATAGGCCGTCAGTGCCTTCAGGACCGCGCTGGAACCCTGGTGATCCAGGAAGGGATTGAAGCCCGCGCTGTTCAGGGTGCTCAAGGTCTTGGCATTGGTTTTCAAAAAGGCGTTCAATTGCTCGGCCAGCCTTTGGCAGGCCGGGTCGCCGAAACCCGGGGGCAGCCCCTGGCTACTTTCGAAAACCTGGAGAGGGTTGGCCGCCATCTGAGCCTCCAGGATCGTTTTTTCCAAACCTTCATCGAGGCCGGCCAAAATTTCCGACCGCCGAAAAACCCGGGCTTCGCGGCCTTTCTCGGTTTCGATCAGAATTATGAGGTAATCGTTATCCAGGCCGGGCTCCTCCCGGATGGCCTCGGCGGTCAGGGCGGCCATATCCGAGATGACCTTCTGGCCTATGCCCTGGTAAGCCAGGGTGACCATATCCTGTGCCCGGTCCGTGGCGGAGCCCAACCACTGGCCCTCACCCCACCACTGTTCGGTCAGGGCGGCCAGGTTCTGATAGTTTTCAGCCTTGCCCCCGCCCACCTGGAGCAGGGCCGGGGCCTGGTTCTGGATGCTGAAAAGCATATTGTTGATGTTGGTCATGGGGGAGGCCTTTCTCCGAAGATTTGAGAGCGCGCCTGGCCCTCTGTTCTGCCATAATGCAATTTCACGGCCAACCCCGGTCGCCGGCCCCAAAGCCCTCCAACCCTTTTGACAGCCTTGACCGGCCCCCCTTTCCCGGCCTATAATATTCCGGGCCTTCAAGGCAACGACAAATAGCGGGATCTTATCTATGAAGGAGGGTTTTTTATTAATGGCCTTTTTAAACCCCAATTTTTCCACTCAATCCAGCCCAACGGAAATACCGGCGAATCCCAGGTCGCGGATGTTAATCTTCATCGGAGCCGGATTCACCTGGCTATTGCTCGCCTGCGGCGCCGGCCCGGCGGCCTTCGCCGCCGACCCAAGCCCGGAGGACTTATTCACGCAAGCGGCCAGGCTTTATGTTCAGGAACGCTATGAGGAAGCCCTGCCCATATTTGAGAAAGCGGCTGAACAGGGTCACCTAAAAGCCCAGTATAATCTGGGGGTCATGTACGACCAGGGGCAAGGCGCGCCGCGGGACCAAACCCTGGCCGCCCAATGGTATGAGAAGGCGGCTGAACAGGGGGACCCTGACGCGCAATTTATTACAGGGGTCATGTACTACAACGGCGAAGGAGTGCCGCGAAACTATGACTTGGCGGCCCAATGGTACGAAAAGGCAGCTGAACAGGGGAACCTCCAAGCCCAGTATAATCTGGGTGTCATGTACGACCAGGGGCAGGGCGTGCCGCGGGACCAAACTTTGGCGGCCCAGTGGTATGAAAAAGCGGCTGAACAGGGGGATCCTCAAGCCCAGTTCAATTTAGGGCTTCTCCACGGTAAGAGCGCGGGCGCGCCGCAAAACCAGGCGCAGGCGGCCCAATGGTATGAAAAGGCGGCTGAGCAGGGTGACCCGCAAGCCCAGTTCAACCTGGGGGTCATGTATTACAATGGTCAGGGAGTGGCCCAGAACCAGGCTTTGGCGGCCCAATGGCTCCAGAAAGCGGCCGGCCAGGGAGATCAGGACGCCCAGAAGTACCTGTCGGAAATGGAACAGGAACAATGAAGGTCCCGGCGTTCCTCCGAACCCCGGCTTTTTGACATCCTTGACCCTCTCCCGTTCCCGGTTTATAATATCCGATGGTCTTCAAGGGATATCGCTTTTACATTCGATACCGGCATCTAGTCGCTTGAACCCGCGCTGAAAAAAGGGGGGGCCTTGGAGCGGACGCAAAAAACAGAGGTGGACAGACGGTCCGGGGCGGATCGGCGGTCCAGGTCGACCCTGCGGTCCGGACTGGACCGGCGGTCCGGGCTTGACCGAAGAGCCGGGGGGGACCGGCGGTCCGGGGCTGATCGCGAGGCCGAAAAACTGCTGACCCGGGATCGGCATAACTTGCCCGACAAGGCCTCCCTGCGCCAGGAAACCATGCTCATCAACGAGATTTCCCTGGTGCTGGCCGAAAAGCGGACCTCCCTGTCCGTGATGCGCACGGGGCTGGCCGTCATTGCCCTGCCCTTGTCGGTCCTGAGCGTCCTCATCGTCATTTCCCGTTATTATGATCCCTCCAAGGTCATGTACCTTCTGGGTCCCCTTTTGGGCATCTGCGCCGGCTTGGCCGTTCTGGGCATTTATCTTATCCTCTCGGCCCTCATACGAATAAGGGCCCTCAACCGGGTCATCGCCGTCCTCAAGAGCCAGAACAGCAGCTTGAGGGAACTGAGCCTGGTCCTCAAGGAAATGCCGAGCCCGATGCTGGGACCGGACGAGGATTTTTAACAGGATGCCCCCATGGCCCAAAGCCTTCTGGACAAGATCTGGGCCGCCCACCTGGTGGATCAGGCTCCCGGCGCCCCGGACCTTCTGTATATCGACCGGCACCTGATCCACGAGGTCACTTCCCCCCAGGCCTTTGAGGGCCTGCGCCGGTCCGGCCGCCGGTTGCGGCGGCCGGACCTGACTTTCGGGGTCATCGACCATTGCCTCCCCACCGACGACCGCCGCCGGCCCCTGAAAGATCAGGCCGCCGAGGCCCAACTGACCGCCCTGGAAAAGAATCAGGCCGACTTCGGCCTTAAGGTCTTCTTCGGCGCGGATGACCACCGCCAGGGGGTCGTCCATGTGACCATGCCCGAGCAGGGCCTCATACTGCCCGGAAACACCGTTGTCTGCGGGGACAGCCACACGGCCAGCCACGGGGCCCTGGGGGCCCTGGCCTTCGGCATAGGCACCAGCGAGGTCGAGCATGTCATGGCCACCCAGACCCTCTACCAGACCAAGCCCCGGCAAATGGCCGTGGAAGTCGAAGGTTTCTTAAGCCCGGGCGTCTCGGCCAAGGACCTCATTCTTCATATCATAAACAAGGTGGGGGTGGCCGGCGGGGTAGGCCTGGCCCTGGAATATCGGGGCGAAGCCGTCCGGGCCCTTTCCCTGGAAGGACGGCTTACCCTGGCCAACATGACCATCGAATGCGGAGCCAGGATAGGGCTCATAGCCCCGGATGAAACCACCCTGGCCTATCTCCAGGGCCGACCCTTTGCCCCGCCGGAAGCCGATCTCAAGGAGGCCGCCCAATGGTGGCGGACCCTCTTCACCGACCCGGGCTTCGAGTTCCACCGCCTTTCGACCATTGACGCGGCTGAAGTGGAACCCCTGGCCACCTGGGGCACCAATCCGGCCCAGAGCGCCCCCCTCACCGGCCGCGTACCCGCCCCGGATGATTTTTCCGACCCGACCGAGCGAATGGCTGCGGCTAAATCCCTTGAATACCAAGGCCTGGAGCCGGGCCGCCCCTTGTCAGACATTCCGGTGGATCATGTCTTCATCGGCTCCTGCACCAACGGGCGCCTGGAAGACCTACGGGACGCGGCGGCCATATTGAAGGGCCGCCGGGTGGATCCGGGGGTGACGGTCCTGGTGGTGCCCGGCTCCGGTCTGGTCAAGGCCCAGGCCGAACGCGAAGGCTTGGCAGCCGTCTTCCGGGAAGCCGGCTGCCAATGGCGGGAACCCGGCTGCTCCATGTGCCTGGGCCTGAACCCGGACCAGGTCCCCCCGGGCGGACGCTGCGCCAGCACTTCCAACCGCAACTTTGAAGGCCGGCAGGGGCGGGGCTCCCGCACCCATCTGGTCAGCCCGGCGGCCGCGGCCGCGGCCGCCCTCCGGGGCCGCCTGACCGACCCCCGGGACTTTGTGTCATGTCCGTAAACAGAGTGCGCGCCTATTTGAAGCAGTGGGGCCGCGACCGGGAGGTGGTGGAACTGGCCGAGTCCACGGCCACCGTGGCCCTGGCCGCCGCGGCTATGGGGGTGGACCCGGCCCGCATCGCCCAAA
>JAITBV010000142.1 GCA_031283395.1 Candidatus Adiutrix sp. | reverse complement strand
AGCCCGGCTCCATCCACCGTTTCTGGCAGTTCGCCCACAGCAACTGGGCCCGTTACGGCGGGACCATCCACAGCCGCCCCCCCAGCGCCAGCCCGATGCGGACCGCGGCCTACGGCGGCCCCGGCGGCAAGCTCGGCTACACGGCCTCGGGCGTTCCCCTCCAGGACCTGACCAAATTTTCAGGGTTCTATAAGTGATGGAGCCGCCCGTCTGGAACCTGGACCAGCTCTACCGCCTAGACCGCCCGGAACTGGACGCCGATCTCACGGCCCTCAAAGACCAGACCAAGAAATTCACCGCCTGGCGGGCTCGTTTGCAAAACGGCCCGCCTTCGCCTTTGGAATTCCGGGACCTGGTGGCCGAACTGGCGGACCTCAACCGTCTGGCCCACCGCCTGTCGGGTTTCGCCAGCCTGGCCTTTGCCCAGGACACCCAGGACCAGAAGGCCCAGGCCCTCATGGCCCGGATGAACGAAGAAATGGCCGACCTGGGCAATGACCTGTTGTTTTTCGAGATCTGGTGGAAGGAACTGGACGGAGAACAAGCCGCGCCCCTGGCCGCGGCCGCGGCCGACTTCGCCTACTGGCTAGAGCGGACCCGGGCCTTCCGGCCCCACACCCTGCCCGAGCCGGAAGAAAAGATCATCAACCTCAAGAACATCACCGGCGGGGACGCCCTGATCGCCCTCTACGACTCCCTGACCAACCGCTACCGTTTCCGCCCCCCGGGAGCCAAGGGCGAGGCCGAGGTGGGCCGCGACGAACTGATGGTCCATGTCCGTGACGCCGACCCGGCCGTCCGGGCCGAGGCCTACCGGGAACTCCACCGGGTCTACGGAGCGGACGGCCCCATTTTAGGCCAGATGTATCAGACCGCCGTGCGGGACTGGCGGGTGGAGAACATCCGCCTCCGGCGCTACGACAGCCCCATTGAAGTGCGGCACAAGGCCAATGACCTGCCGGGCGAGGCCGTGGCCGCCCTCCTTAAGACGGTCCGGGACCGGGCCGGCCTGTTCGGGGATTTTTTCCGCCTCAAGGCCCGGGTGCTGGGGCTGAAAAAATTTCGGCGCTATGACCTTTACGCGCCCCTGGTCGAAGACCGGACCAAGATCGATTTTCAAACCGGCTTCGAGGAAGTGTTGGCCGCTTTCGAGGATTTCAGCCCCCCATTCCGGAGCCTGGCCGCCCGGGTGGCCGAAGCCGGCCGCTTCCACGCCCGGCCCCGGCCCGGCAAGCAGGGCGGGGCCTTCTGTTATTCCATGCTGCCGAGCGATACGCCCTGGGTGCTGATGACCTACAACGGCCGGCGCCAGGACCTCTTCACCCTGGCCCACGAACTGGGGCACGCCGTGCACTCCCAACTGGCCGGGGACCACAACATCTTTCATTTCCACGCCACCCTGCCCCTGGCCGAAACCGCCTCCACCTTCGCCGAAATGCTTTTGGCCGGACGCCTCAAAGCCCAGGCCCAAAACGAACGCGAGCGGGCCAGCCTCCTTTTTCACCTCCTGGACGACGCCTACGCCACCATCGGCCGCCAGGCCTTTTTCGCCCTCTTCGAGATCAAGGCCCACGAACTGACGGAAAGCGGGGCCACGGCCGACGACCTGGCCGCCGCTTATATGGAAAACCTGGCCGAACAGTTCGGCCAGGCCGTGGAAGTGGGGCCGGAATTCCGCTGGGAATGGGTCAGCATCCCCCATTTCTTCCATACGCCCTTCTATGTTTACGCCTACAGTTTCGGCCAGCTCCTGGTCTACAGCCTCTGGCGGCGCTATGAGCGGGAGGGCGCGGCCTTCGTCCCCCGCCTGACTGACCTTTTGAGCCGGGGCGGTTCGGAAGCGCCGGAAAAAATACTGGCCGCCAGCGGCCTGGGCCCCCTGGACGAAAACTTCTGGCAAGGCGGCTTTGAAGTCATTGACGGCTTTCTGGCCGAGCTGAGAGCCCTGGTATAGGCCCGGCCGGGCTTGACAAAAATCACCTTTTAAGGTATTGTCCAAAAATCAACATTATAAGAAGGCAGGCCTTTCAGGCGGGAGGCGGACCCTGGCGGGGGTTAACAAAAAAGCCCCGGCCGGGGCTTTTTTTTGAGACCCTCTATCTGGTTTTTAAAGGAGCCCTTATGATCCTGGTCTGCGGCGGAGCCGGCTACATAGGTTCCCACATGGTCCGGGCTCTTTTGGGCCGGGGCGAGGCCGTGGCGGTGGCGGACAACCTCCAGACCGGCCACCAAAAGGCCCTGCCCCCGGAAGCCGTCTTCCGCCAGGGCGACCTCCGCGACCCGGGTTTTATGGACCGGGTCTGCCGCGAGACCCGCCCGGAAGCCGTCATCCACTTCGCGGCCAATTCCCAGGTGGGGGAATCCGTTCTGGACCCCCTGAAGTATTTCAACAACAACCTCCACGGCACCGAAGTGCTCCTCTCGGCCATGGTCAAGCACGGGGTCAGGTTCATCGTCTTCTCCTCCTCGGCCGCGGTTTACGGAGAACCCGACAAGACCCCCCTGGCCGAGAGCGACCCGGCCGCGCCGACCAACCCCTACGGCGAAACCAAGCTGACCATGGAAAAAATGATGAAATGGGCCGCCGGGGCCCACGATCTGAAATTCATCTCCCTGCGCTATTTCAACGTGGCCGGAGCCAGCCCCGACGGCCTCAT
>JAITBV010000293.1 GCA_031283395.1 Candidatus Adiutrix sp. | reverse complement strand
CCGTTGGTGTGGCCCAGCACCTCGGCCACCTCTTCCGGCAGTTCCCGGCGGTCCACCAGCCCCACCTCGATGGCGTCCTCCAGGTCCCGCCCCACATAACTTACGCTGTCGCAAAGACGCACCAGGCAACCCTCCGGGCTCAGGGGCCGCAAACCACGGGCCTGGGGGTCGGCCCGACGCCTGGCCAGGCGGCGGTCGAATTCCTCAAAGTCCGCCCGGCCCTCCGGCCGGAGGGCGGTGAAATCCGATTCCCCGTCATGGCAGAGGATGCCGTCCAGGGTGCCCAGGGTCAGATTCAGACCCCGTCCCCCCTTCTCCAGGCGCTCGAGGAAACGGACGCTCATGGCCGCGTGGCTGAAAGGCCCCAGGCCGGCCGCCAGGCAGAGGTCCGAAAGAAACCGCTCCCCGTCGTGGCCGAAAGGGGGGTGCCCCAAATCGTGGCCCAGGGCTATGGCTTCCAGGAGGTCGGCGTCCAGGTCCAGGTCCCGGCCTATGGTCCGGGCCAGGCGGGAGACCATCTGGACATGGAGGACCCGGTGGGTGATCTGGTCGTTTTTCAACAGGTAGAAAACCTGGGTCTTGTCTATATAACGGGTATAGGCCCGGGAGTGGAGTATACGGTCCACATCCAGGGCCCAGGGCTGGCGGTGGTCCGCCGCCTCCAGGTCGCCCGGGCCGAAGCGGCGGGCCTGCCACAGTTCCCTTTCCTTTTCCGCCGGCCGCCCCGGCCGGCGGCCCTCCTGGTCAACCCCCATATATCGGGCCTCCGTCAAAATTACACCATAAGTATACACCCGGGCCGCCCCGGAAAGGAAACTTTTTCCCCAATCTCGTGCTGCGAAAATATTTTCTCACTTTTCTGCGCAACAAAATACACACCAAATTAACAAACTGTTTTAAGTCTGATTTATACCCCTATTATAGGTCTTATCCCGGGCCAGACCGCCCGGACCTGTGAAACCATATGCCCAGTTCCCCAAAACCGCCCCCAAGGTAAATTATTAAAAATAATGAAAAATATTTTTCGGCCAAATCAGTTTGGATCTGGCACGGGCCTTGCTTATTTAGTGGTCGGAAAAACCTGAAACCACAAAATATGGAGGTTCCCATGACCCATCATGTTTATCAAGTCCTGGACATCAGCGGCCGCGGGGCCCGGGAACTGGCGGCCCTGCTCCCCGATCCGGAGGGAAAATGGCTCATTCTGAACCACTCCGAAGACGGCCTTAACATCCATTATCATCTCTGCCTGGTCATCCCCCGGGGTAAGGAGTATGAAATAAAACTGCCCCGGGAAGTCCAGGAGATCTGCCCCGCCTGCCAGGGCCAGGGCCTGACCTATAACTGGCGCCAGGCGCGAGCGGCCTACGAGGCCGAAGCCTGCCTGGAATGCCAGGGCCAGGGCTTCCAAAGCTATGACAGCGAAATCAGCCTGGTCGTCAGCGACGGCGGGAAGGGCCAGCAGACCTATCGCAACTGCGACGGCGAGATCACCCTGGTCGTCAGTGACGGCCTGGGAGGCCGCCAGGTCATCCGCAAAAGCAAGGCCGGCCGCCTTAACGCCCGGATGGGCCTTAGGGGGGACCTGGTCGTGAACCTCACCTGGGTGGAGACCCTGCCCGGCCCCGAGGGCCGCCCCGCCCCCGGGCCGGCCTTCGGCCTTAATTGATAAAGGGAAAGGAGGCGCCTATAAACTAGAAAAAAAATCACGAATGGTTCACCAGCCGGAACGGCCTTGGGCGAAAGCCCGGGGCCGTTCCCGGCTGTAAAGGCCACTATTCCAGGGTGACCACGGTGACGCCGTCGCCGCCGGCACCCTGGGCGGCCCGCTCAAAACTCTTGACCCGGGGGTGCCGTTCAAGATAGCGGCGGATGCCCTGCCTCAAGCGCCCGGTGCCGAAGCCGTGGACGATATAAAGGGTTTTCCGGCCGGCCAGGGCGGCCCGGTCCAGTTCCTTTTCCACCTCCCCCAGGGCCTCGTCCACGGTCCGGCCCAAAAGATGCAGTTCCAGGCCGGCGCTCTCGGCCGGAGTGACGGTGACGCGGACCGACCCGGGCCGCCGGGTCTCGGTCTCCGGGGGAAAAAGTTCCGAGAGGCGGACCTTGACATTCAAGCCGCCGGCCTCGACCCAGGCCTCGCCCCGCTCGTGGTTGACCGCCTGGACCACGGCCGCCCGGCCCAGGACGCCCACCCTCACCCGGTCGCCCGCCCGCACCCCGGTCAAGGGGTCTTCCCCGGGTTCGGCCCGGGGCCGGACGGACCTAAGGCGCCCTTCCAGCCCGGCCCGCTTTTCACTGAAGCGGGCCTGGAAAACGGCCGCGGCCCTCATCTCGGCCTTCAATTCCTCGAATTCCCGCCGCACCGCGGCCAGGGTCTCGGTCACGGCCCGGTTCTGGGTCTCGGCCCGGCGCTGAAATTCCTCGGCCTGGCCCCTGGTGCGCTCCCTCAGTTCCGCCTCGGCCCGGGCCAGGGCCAGGTTCCGTTCGGCCAGTTCCTCGCGGGTCCGCGAAAGGTCCGCCCTTTCTTCATCCAGCCTGGCCAACAGTTCCATGGCCCGGCGCTGGCCGTCATCGAGATAGCTCTCGGCCCGGGCCACCAGGTCTTCCGGCAGGCCCAGACGGCGGGCCATTTTCAGGCCCCCTGAAAACCCTGGCCCCCCATAGGCCAGACCGTAGAGGGGCTGGCCGGCTTCCGTGGCCCTGGCCGCCGCGCTGACCACGCCGGGGGTCAGGGCGGCCCAGGTCTTGATGAGCTGATAGTGGGTGGCGGCCCAGACCAGGGCCCCGCTGGTCCTGAGGCTTTCCAGCACGGCCAGGCCCAGGGCCGCGCCTTCGGCCGGGTCGGTGCCGGAGCCGATCTCGTCGAGGAGGACCAAAAGCCCGGGCCGGGCCTCGGCCAGAACCAGGTTCAGGGCCCTGACATGGCCGGAAAAAGTGGACAGGTCCGAAGACAGGTCCTGAGCGTCGCCCAGGACGGCCAGGATACGGTCGGGCAGATCCAGCCGGCTGCCCTCCCCCACCGGGAGATGCAGACCGGCCTTGGCCAGGAGAAGGTTCAGGCCCAGGGTCTTCAGGGCCACGGTCTTGCCCCCGGTGTTGAGGCCGGAGACTATGACCACTGGCTTTTCCGGCTCGACCACCAGTTCCAGCGGGGTCATGCCCTTGGGCCCCAGGCGCCGCATCAACAGGGGGTGGCGGGCCGCCCGGAGGCTTATCCCGCCCCCGGCCCGGTATTCCGGGACCGAGGCCGACCAGGACCGGGCCAGCCGGGCCTGGGCCAGGATCAGGTCCAGCCGGGTCAGAAGGCGGCCGGAGGCCGTGAGGGCCGGCGCGGCCTGGCGGCAATCCTCCGAAAGGCGGCGCAGGAGGCGCTCGATCTCGGCCTTTTCCTGGCGTTTCAAAAAAGCCAGCTTGTTGTTGTCCTCCACCACCTCCAAAGGTTCCAGAAAGGCCGTGGCCCCGGTTTTGGACCAGTCGTGGACCAGGCCCCGGTTTTGACCGGCGGCCGAGGCCCGGACCGGGATAACGAAGCGGTCGGACCGGGTGGTGATGACTTCGTCCTGGACCAGGGGGCGGAAGGCTTCGCTGTGGATGAGGCTGGTGAGCCTGGAAGTCAGGCCCCGGCGGGTGGCCGCGGCCGAAAGGCGCAGGCGGGCCAGTTCCGGCGAGGCGGTATCCAGGATCTCCCCTTCCGGGCCCACGGTGCGCTCTATGGCCGCCAGAAGTTCCGGCCGGGGGGTGAGGCCGGCGGCCAGGCCGGCCAGGCCGGGGGCGGTATCCGCCAGGGGGTCCAGAGCGCTCCGCGCCCTCTGGATACAGGCGGCTTCCTGGGCCACGGCCAGAAGCTCCTCCGGGCCCAGGCCGGCGCCTTCGACCTTCAAGGGGGCCAATAGCGGGCCCAGATCGAGATGTTCGGAAAGGTCAGGAGCCGCGCCCCGGCTCAAAATCTCCCGGCCCTCGGCGATGAGGGCCCAGGATTCCAGGACGGCCCCGGACTTAAGGTCCGGGGTCAGGGCCAGGGCGGCCAGCCGCCCGTTTTCGGACTGGGCCTCCTCGCTCAGCCAGGCCAGGGCCGCGTCGAATTCCAGGACCGCCTTGGCGTTGTCGGCGCGATCCACAATAACCCGTAAGCCCGGTCAAGCCCGGAGCAGGGCCTGCCCGGCCGCGAAATCGAGATCGCCCTCATAGAGGGCCTTGCCGGAGATCACCCCCACCACCCCGTCGGCGGCCAGGGGTTTCAAGGCCGCCAGATCCTCCAGCGAGGCCACGCCCCCGGAACAGAGCGTGGGCAGACCCGAGACCCGGGCCACCTCGCGGGTGTTTTCCAGGTTGGGACCGAGCCTGGCCCCGTCGCGCTCCACATCGGTATAGATGACCAGGGCCGCGCCCATATCCTTCAAGCCGGCCGCGGTTTCGAAAAGGTCGGCCCCGCCGTCCTCCCGCCAGCCCTTGACCCGCACCCGCCGGCCGGCGGCGTCCAGGGCCACGGCCAGGCGGCCCGGCCAGCGGGCCGCGATCTGCCGGGCCAGGTCGGGCCGCTC
>JAITBV010000181.1 GCA_031283395.1 Candidatus Adiutrix sp. | reverse complement strand
CTGGTGCTGCTCTTCGACGGCAAGCTCAGCGTCAGGGTGGTGGACAAGGACGACAAGGCCCTGATCTGCGAAGTCGTCACCGGCGGCCCTTTAAGTTCCCACAAGGGCGTCAACCTCCCTAACAGCACTCTGCGTATTCCGGCCTTCACGGAAAAGGACCGGACCGATCTGACCGTGGGCCTGGAGGCCGGAGTGGATTTCGTGGCCATGAGCTTCGTGCGCTCGGCCCAGGATTTGATCCCGGTGCGGGAGATGATAGCCCGCAGCAGCCGGCCCCCGCTGTTGATCGCCAAGATCGAAAAACCCCAGGCCGTGGCCTCCATTCACGAAATACTGGAAGTGGTGGACGGCATAATGGTGGCCCGGGGGGACCTGGGCGTGGAAATGCCCATCGAGGAAGTGCCGATCACCCAGAAAAAGCTTATCCGCGCGGCCAGAAGCAGGGGCCGGCTGGTCATCACCGCCACCCAGATGCTGGGCTCCATGGTCACCAACCCCCTGCCCAGCCGGGCCGAAGTGACCGATGTGGCCAACGCCATTCTGGACGGCACCGACGCGGTCATGCTGTCGGAGGAGACCGCCGTGGGGCAGTATCCGGTGAAGGCGGTGCGCATGTTGGACAAGGTGGCCCGCCAGACCGAACCCATTCTGGACAACAGCGCCTTTCTGCACGAGGATCAGTCACCCCTCATCGACCCCGTGGCCGGGTCCATCACCCGGGCCGTGGCCCTTCTGGCCAACGACCTCAAATCCAAGGCCATCGTGGCCGCCTCCCAGGGCGGCAGCACGGTCCGTCTGGTGGCCCACTTAAGGCAACCCGTGCCGGTGGTGGGCGTGACTTCCAACGCCCTCACCTACCGCCAGATGACCTTGTCCTGGGGGGTCCTGCCGGCTCTCATCCAGCCCTGCGAATCCATAGTCCTCTTGGAGCAGTTGGCCAGCGAGTGGATGGTGCGCCACGGCATAGCCTCCAAGGGGGACCGGGTCTTTCTGACCTGCGGTATGCCGCTGCAGACCTCCGGCACCACCAACCTCATCAAGCTCATGGACATAGGCGAATCCACGGGCCTGTAATAACCTAATAATAATTAAAATTAAGGGGGAAGGCCAACCGGCCTTCCCCCTTATCATGTTTGGCCTTTCCAAAAAAGACCGCTAATTTTTACTCGTGGCCGCAGACCCGGTTGCGGCCGGTATTCTTGGCTTCGTAGAGGGCTTGGTCCACCCGGCTGACGAATTTTTCGGTATCATCGCCGGGGTGTTGGACGGCGCAGCCGATGCTGACCGTGACCGGGCGGCCCAGCCCGAAATCGTGGCGGGCCACCTGTTTGCGCAATTTTTCAGCCACGACCATGGATTGCTTGAGGTTGGTGTTGGGGGCGATGATGATGAATTCCTCGCCGCCGTAGCGGACGGGGATGTCGTTGGCCCGGAGGGAGGACATGAGGAGTTCGCCCAGTTGGATCAGGACGGCGTCGCCGGCGAGGTGTCCGAAATCGTCGTTTATGTATTTGAAATGGTCGATGTCCAGCATGAGCATGGCCGTTTCCAGGGAATGAGCCCGACGCTTGTAGACGCCCTTGTCGGCCAGGCGGTCTTTGAGGATATCGCCGAAAGCCCCCCGGCTGTAGAGCTTGGTCAGGGCGTCGTGGAAGGCTATCTCCTTATACTTGTTCAGGTCGGTGGTCGCCTTTTGCCGGGCCAACAGTTCGTTGCGGGCCTGCCGGAGGATGCGGGTCCTCTCGTTGTAATCGTCCTGGGCGGCGTGGATGATGATGAGGTCGTCCCCGTCCACCCGGAGGGCCGTGGCCAGGAGAGGCAACTCCTGGTCGCCCTCCAGCCAGTAGCCGGAACTGCTGATTCCGTGGGCTCCGTCCTCGAAGAACTTCTCGGCCTCGTCCAGAAAGAACTCCAGCATGGGCGAGGAATCCCAGGGGCTGGCGCAGGGCGGGCCGTTGGCCGGGGCCGGGAAAAGGGCGGAATAGAAATCCGGGGCCAGGCCGTTTAACTGGTATTGGCGGGGCTGGATCCGCTTCAGCACGGCCATGTCCAGGGCCTTTAAGATCCTGTCGCCCAAAGCGGGGGCCGGCGTTTTCATCAGCCCGTCTCCAGCATGAGCTTGGCTATGAGTTCAAAGGCCTTTTCCACGTTTTCCCCGGTTTTGGCGCTGACTTCCAGGACTTCATAGCCCTTGTCCCGGAGGGCGTCCAGGATGGCGTCGCTCACCTGCCATTCGGAGCGGAGATCGTTTTTGTTCATCAGAAAGAGGTGGGGCGTGTCCGTTCCGGCGGTCTTAAGGGCCGATTCCCTCATATCCAGGGCCTGGGCCAGGGTGTTCGCGCGGGTGCCGTCTATGACGAACAGGAGACCGGACGCGCCCTTGAGGTAGGAGATGTTGACGTCGCCGTAATCGTCCTGCCCTTCCAGGTCCCACATCATCATATTGAGTTCCCGGCCGTCCAGGGCCAGGCTTTTTTTGCTTATCTTGACCCCGACGGTGGACAGGTAGTCGTCCGAGAAGATGGATTCGACGAAACGGCGGATCAACGAGGTCTTGCCCACCGCCATGCTTCCCAACATACAGATTTTCTTGTTCAGCATTGCGCGCCTCTTTATTTTTTAATCGGGACCTGGGCGGTCGCCGTCTTTGGGCTCTAGTCCAGGTCCACGGTCACGCGGGGCCGGTCCAGCTTGACCTTCAACTCAATGCGGCGGCTGGCCTGGGCGGCCGCCTTTTTCTGGGCCGGCGTTTGGGGGCCGGCTTCCTCTTCGGCCGGGTCAGGCCCCAGGCCGAAAGTCGATAGGGCAATGGTGGAGCCCCGTTCATATAAAAGGGCGGCCAGGGCCCTGGCCCGGGCCTGGCTCAACTCATAGTTCCGCTTGGCCTGGCCGGAGAGGTCGGTGTAGCCGTAGATGGTCAGGGATACGGCCAGCCCCATGGAGCCGGCCAGCTTTTCCAGGGCCACCAGGTCCTCCACGGCCCGGTTCAGGGTATCGCGGTCTTCCGGTATGGGCTGGTCCAGGCCCACCGGGAAACGGATGACCACGCGGTCCAGGCCGGCCAGGAGTTCCTTGATGCGCCGTGATTCGGCATCGTCCTCCAGCCGGCTTACGTCCAGCCGGCTGATGCCGGAGAGGGCCAGGACCTTTTCCTTGAAGGTCTCCCGCCAGGAGAGGGAGGCTTGGCCCTGGACG
>JAITBV010000178.1 GCA_031283395.1 Candidatus Adiutrix sp. | reverse complement strand
CGCCTCCCAGGTATTCGTTGGTGGCACCACTATATATTAATACCAAAAATTTTTCAATTTTAATCGTTACATGGTACTAGTAGCATCAGCGCGGCCCATACTGTCGAAAAAGTTTTTTTATTAAATTCGGCCGCCATCTTCCCACCTTCCTAGTCCATATCAAGCAAGAAGGCCGTCCAAAGTGAATTGGAGCGGCCTTGGTGGTTAGAAGCCAAAGCATGGCTGATGATAATTGAAGCGGCCTCGCCGGCGGGGCCGACCTTCAAATGCCCAAAATCTTTGTACGTGGCTAATGTGCGGCGTTCAATCCGCAAGGTGCTGGCGGGGGCAACTTTCAGTTGGCCCATGTCCTTATATGAAGCCACCTGGCGCCGGTCGATTTGGGCCGGCTTTCTTAATACTATCTGGATTTGGTTGCGGACGGCCAGGAATGGGGGCGGGGCATAGGGTTCCACCCGGTCGTCATCCTCATCGCCGTTGCCTTCCACCAAACCCAATGGCAAGGCCGTTTCGGCTTCGGCAGACATCGCCTTGACCTGGGCCTCTCCATTCTCAGCACCAAACAGAGCGGCCATTTCCAAGCCGACCTGGGCGGGGTCGGAAACCCCGGGGATGAAGGCCCAGCGATTATCAATCCACACCCAGCCGCCCATCCCAAACAGGCTACAGGAAATCAGAACCACCAAGACGTATTCCTTGACGGCGGCTAGTTTCTTATATGGCTTCGGTCGGCTGAACATCGGCCTTAATAACCCACTTAATCCGCTTTGATACAATCTTTTGTGCTTATTTTATAGTCGACCCCAAGATAGTGTCAAATATTTTTGTAACTCCTTAAAATTTTAAGTGTTATCTCATGAAAAATGCCTGGGTTCCGGCTTCCGCCGGAATAACGGAATCATTATTGGCGTGTTTCATACCGATCGGCATCAAAGCCACAGGCTCCGGGCCCGGCGGTCCAGGAGTTCGGTCAGGCCGGCCGTGCCCGGGTCTTGGCCGAAGACGTCCCGCCAGACCCGGGGGCTTTCCATGCACAAATAGATGACCGTCTCGGCGGGGAGGACCCGTCCCAGGCCCTGGACCAGCCTTTTATACATCCTGGTCCTCAAAGGCCGGGGATAGCGTTTTTTGCCGTCGCCGCCCGAAATGAACTCGCTGTCAAAGATGCTGGTCCCGGGATGGCGGGCCAGCTTTATTTCCTTGAGCCGGGGCAAATAGCGGAAACAGCCTAAGGAAACCCAGGCCACTTTGGCCCCGGCCAGGCTTTGGCCGATGAGGTCGATGGTCCGGGCATAGCCCTCTTCCCAGCCGGGCTGAAAGATTAAGGGGTCGAAGTGGAGGCCGACGGGGTAGCCGGCCCCGGCGGCCCGGGCGGCCGCCTTAAGGCGCTCGCCCAAAGGGGCGGCCCGGCCCTCAACAGCCGCGGCCATTCCCGGGGCGTTGAGGGAAAAGCTGATTATGGTGCGGCCCCGGTGGTCCAGTCCCAAAAGATGATCGACCTGGTCGGTCTTGGTTTTCAGTTCCAGGGTGACCTCCCGGCCGGCCGCCAGGGCCACCAGGCGTTCGGCCAGGCCCGTGCGGCGGTCCAGAAGCAGGCTGTCGGTGAACTCGCCGGTGCAGAAACGCCAAGGCCTTTCGGCGCGGTCCAGGAGGGCGGAGAATTGGGCCAGCCCCTCTTCCATGTTGCCGAAAAGTACCAGGGCTTCGGTGTCCAGGTAGGCGGCCAGAATACAGTAATGGCAGCCGAGAGGGCAGCCCAGGCCGAAATGGAAGATGTACAGTCCGCAGCAGTTATAGCCGGGGGTGCCGGGACAGGCTTTCAGGAAACGGCCCCGGTGGGGCGTCACCAGGATATCCCGGGGGCCGAAGCGGTCATAGTCGCTCGGCCCTACGGGGGACAGGGATTCCTGGCGAAAGGTGCGGGCCAGGTTTTTGGCCATGAAGCCTTCTTGGCAGCTTTCTTCCACCAAGAGGCGGAGGCGCGCCTCCCCCCGGGCCGCTTCGTGGTCAGTCATCGCTTAAGAGGGCCTGAAATTCGGGCCGCCGGGGCAGGGTCCCCACCAGTTCGGCCAGGGCCTGGAAATCGGCCGACCCTGAAAAGGTCAAGGTCAGGCTGAAACTCAAATCCTCTAAGTTGGGGTCCAGGGCCAGGCGGGCCGTGGGGGGCAGGCCCAGGGCCCGGAGCCGGTCGGCCCGTTTTTGCCGTAATTCAGCCAGTAGCGGGTGGCGTCGGCGGAAGAGGAGGTCCGAGACCCTGGCCGCCGCGTCCCCCCTGGCCTCTTCGCCCATTGGCCGGACCTGGAAGTCCGGGGCGGCCAATATCAGGGCCGGGCTCCGGCCTTCGCGTCGGGCCAGGTCTTCCAGCCAGTCCAGCCAGAGCCGCCGGTTGGAGAGGCTGGGCTTGAAAGTCTCGAAGAGATCGAGGGCCGCCTCCCGGTCGGCGCAAGGCCAGCGGGCCAGACGGGCGGCGGCGGCCAGGTCCAGGCGGCCGTCGGCCAGGGC
>JAITBV010000114.1 GCA_031283395.1 Candidatus Adiutrix sp. | reverse complement strand
TCCCTGGCTCCGGCCACCCGGGAGCTTCTGGCCCAGTTGGACCGGCAGGTGACCATAACCGTGCGCCTCGGCCCCCAGGACCCCAGGGAACCTTGGATTCGAGAGCTTATGAACCAATTTCGGCAGGCCGCCGGGAGCCGTCTGGAGGTCGTGTTCATAAATCCCCAGTTGGAGCCGGAGGCGGGCGGAGAGGGGCCGGTGATGTCCTGGTCCGGCTCGGCCCTGGTCGCGGCTGAAACGTTCAGGGAAAATGTACCGCTCCTGACCGAGGAGGCTTTGCGCGGCGCCTTGATCCGCTTATCTACCCCTAGCCCCCGGTTGATCTATTTCCTCTACACCTTCGGCGAAAAATTGATTCAGGACCAGGGTCCCGGAGGCCTCAGCCAGTGGTCCGAGGATATGGGCGCCCGGCGTATTATGGCTTTGGAATATTATTGGGCCGAAGGCGCCCCTCTGCCGGAGGAGGCCGCGGCCCTGATTCTGGCCGGCCCCCGTGCCCCCTTGGGCGAGTTACGGGAGAACGATTTGTTGGATTTTCTCCGGCGAGGAGGGCGACTGATGGTTATGGCCGACCCCTTGACCGCGGCTTTGAGCCCCGATTTCTGGCGGCCTCTGGGCCTTAAATACCCGGACGGGCTGCTAATAGACCCCGAGGTCAGCCTCGGCGGCACTGCCGAGAGCTTCGTCATCAGCCGTGACTATCCAAGTCACCCCATCAACCGTGGTTTGAGCCGGCCCGTTCTTTGGCCTCTGGCCGGAGCTTTTCTGGGCGAGGCGGACGGAGAAGCCGCGGCTTCGGTCATCGCGGAAAGCTCGCCCTCGTCCTGGCTGGAAACTGACGCCGCTTCCCTGGCCCGGGGCGATTATCGCTATCAAGCCGATGAGGATATGCCCGGCCCCCTGGCCCTGGGTGCGGCCGTCCAATTTCCCGAAGGAGACGGACGGGTGGTGGCTCTGGCCGATTCCGATCTGGCCGCCAACGGTTTCTGGGGCTTCCCGGGCAATCGGGCCTTTTTGGGGGCGGCCGTCAATTGGCTTCTGGACGATCCCGCAGCTGATTCGGAAACTCCCGGGCCAGGTTCGGACCTGGTCTTGAGCAGTGTTACAGCCCGCCTCCTGGTCTTCTGGCTGCCCGCCATAGTCTGGCCGGCCCTGGTTCTGGGAGTCTGGTTCTTATTCTATCGCCGCCGAGGCCGGGATTGACCTTGAACCCGGCCGACCTGCCCCGGCTCTTCCAGGTTTCCCTGGAGGCCCTTGAACCCGCCTGGCGAAACAGCAAATTCCTGGTGGCCTATTCCGGAGGTCTGGATTCCACAGCTTTGCTCCAACTGACGGCCTGGCACCTTCCCCCCGCCCAGGTGGCGGCGGCCCACCTCAACCACGGCTGGCGCGGCCCGGCCGCGGATGAGGACCAGGCCTTCGCCGCCCGTGCGGCCGCAGAATTGGGCTTGGTCTTTTTCACGGAAAAAGGCGACCCGGCCGCCCTGGCCCGGCGTCGCAAAAAGGGCCTGGAAGAGGCGTCCCGCCTGGTCCGCTACGATTTTTTGGCCCGGGCCGCCCGTGACTGGGGAGCCGGTTTCATCCTCACCGCCCACCAGGCCGATGATCAGGCGGAAACCGTGTTGATGAACCTTCTCAAGGGCGCGGGGGCCGGTGGCCTGGCCGGCATACCCCCCCGCCGGCCCCTGGCCTGTCTGGTAGTTCTGCGGCCTCTGTTGGCTTTCAGCCGCGAGGTTTTAAGGGCCTGGCTCCAAGGCCGCGGCCTGGCCTGGCTGGAAGATGAATCCAATCTGGACCCGCGTTTTTGGCGCAACTCCGTCCGGAGGGAACTCCTGCCGGGCCTGAAAAAATGGAACCCCCGCCTATTGGAATCCCTGGGCCGCTCGGCCTCGATTCTGCGGGCCGAGGAAGATTTCTGGCACGGCCGCCTGGCCGAACTTTGGCCGCGGGTGGTCAGAGCGGAAAGCCAGGCCGAAATTGAAATGGACCGCCGTCTTTTGATCGTCCTCAGCTTGGCCGAGCGCCGGCGTCTGGTCTATGCCGGGCTGACCCGGATACAGAGGTCCCTGGATCTCGTAAACGAGCCCGTCACCTTCGCGTCTGTGGAAACAGCTCTCGGTTTGGCGGCTTTCGAACGCCATGGGGGCCTGGATCTGCCGGGGGGGGTGCGGGCTTCGGCCGAAGGCCCGGTTCTGCGCCTGGCGGCGGCATCCCGGCTGGCCGTGCGGGGAAAGCGGGCGGGTTAAGAAGGGGGCGTCTGGAAATGCGGGTTGGGGGGAAGCTTGAAGTAGGGCGCATAAAATTCGGCCACCGGCCCGCCGCATCCCCCGGGATAGACGCAGGCTTCCCGAAGGCTCAACTGGGGGGTGACGCCCTGGCAGAAGCCCATGACGGTAATGCTGGAGCCGGTGCTGTAACGGTTTATTTTCACCGCCTCCCAATCCCAGAAATAAACGACCAGAGGGCGGTTGTTGCCCGTATCAATGGTTATGAAGGCATAGAGTTTGTCCTGGTGGAAGTTCCAGACGCGCTGGGGCGGGGTGATGGTGCGGATGCGTCCGGTGACCACCAGGAGTTTTCCCGTATATTGGGCGTCGGCCCAGTGGAAATTGCTCCGGTAGTCATCGGCCAGTTTCAGGGGAGAAACCGGAAGAGGCTCCATGAAGTCCCTCTGGGCCGGGGCCGGCCCCGCCCAGCCCAGGAGGACCGCTAAGAGCCCGGCCATAAGACGGGCGCGGAAAGCCATGGTCAGCTTTCGAGGTGCTGGCTGTAGTAGCTCATGACCCGGTTAACGTAGTTGCGGGTTTCAGGGAAGGGCGGCACTTCGTTGTTGAATTTTCTCATGGCTTCCTGGCCGCAGTTGTAGGCGGCCAGGGCCAGTTTTTCGTCGTCATTGAAGGACTGCAGAAGTTTTTTAAGGTGCCTCACCCCGGCCTCGAGATTCATCTTGGGATCCAGGAGATCATGGACGCCCTCCGCCCGGGCGGTGGAGGGCAAGACCTGCATCAGGCCGACCGCGCCTTTGTTGGAGACGGCAGAGGGGTCGAATCTTGATTCGGCCTGGATGACGGCCTTGACCAGAAGCGGAGAAACCTGGTGGGCGCGGGCGGTCGTTTCGATCAAGTCTTCAAATTCGTCCGCAGCGGAACTGAAAGCCACCTGGGGCCGGACCCGGCCGCGGAGATCGTCCAAAAGCCCTGGTGTCGGAGCCAGAAAGGCCGCTTCCTCCGCCTCCAGGGCCGGCGGGTCTTCCCGGACGTCCGGCCAGACGGAGATTTTGAGCGGCTCGGCCGTTGGGATGTTGATTTTCTTTTCCGGAATCCGGACAGACGGGGTCGCGGCCTTCGGAGGCAACCACAGGCTGGCCCAGGTCCGGCTATTCTCAGCCAGGGCCAGGGGCAGGGCCAAGGCTCCGGCCAAGGTCAGACCGGCCAGCCAGGCCAGGGGCTCCGGGAGAAAGGCGGCTGTTTTCGACATGGGCCCTGGTTCTCCGTTCTCCGGTTCGGGGGGACGGTGGGGCTATTAAACCACTTTGACCATTATTAACCCAATCAGCTTGAAAGTCAAGGCGGCGGGAACTGGTCCCTCAACTCCATAGGTCTGCCAGGTCCGGCAGTGCGGCCCTGATCTGCCAGGCTCCGGCCGCCTGGAGTTCCTTGAGGTTTCCCCCGCCCTCCAGCAGAATACCTACGCCGCGCACCCCGGCCCGGGCGGCGGCGGTCATGTCAGAAGGGGCGTCGCCGACGAAGATGGTTTGATCCGGGTCGGCCTGGAGCCGTTCCATGACCAGCCGCAGCATATCCGGGGCCGGTTTGGGGTGGATCACTTCCAGGGCTCCCACGGCGGAATCGAAATAGGGGGCCAGGCTCACGGCGGTCAGGGCTTCCCAGGGGCGGTCCCTATTGGTGGCCAAGGCCAGGCTTAGACCTTTTTTCTTCAAATCCTTCAAAAGGTCAATGGCGCCGGGGACCACAGCCAGGTGATTTTTTTCCTCCCCGACCACCAGGGTGATGAAAAAGTCATGCCAAAGAGGGTCGTAGGCGCCCCAAAGCCCGCTCCACATAGCCTGGCATTCCAGGTGCATTACGGCCATGACCTCGGTCTCATTCACCTCTTTGAGGCCGAAATGGCGGGCCATGCGGTTCAGACCCAGGGTGATGGTCGGCAGGGAATTCACCAGGGTCATATCGAAATCTAAAACAATGTGGCGGATGGTCATGGTTTCGGCCGCTGTCGACGGCGCAGAAAATCCGCTAGGTCCGGCCGGTCCGGTCCAAGGAAATCCAGGACGGTGCGGCCCTGGCTGTCCCGAGCCGCAAGGTCCACCCCGCCCGTAACCAGGATTTTGGCCACCTCATCGTTCTCGTTGAGCCAGGCGGCCAGCATCAGGGCGGTGCGGCCCGAGGGGTCGGTGGCCTTGGTGTCAGCTCCAGCCAGTATCAGTAGGCGGACCGCTTCCGGATTGGGGTTGCCGGCAGCGGCCAGGAGAGGGGTCAGGCCGTTGGCCCGTAAACCGTTTATTTCGCCTCCTTTCCGCAATAGGTTTTTTAGGATCTCGTGGTTGGGGTTACTGAGGCTGGCCAGGAGAAGGGCATCGGCTCCGCTGGGGTCCAGGGCCTTCAGGTCAGCCCCGGCGGCCTGGAGAGCCTCAAAAACGGCCAGGCTGTGGCTTGCTTCGGCCGCGGCCAGCAAGGGGGTCAGGCCTCTTTGGTCCCGGGATTCCAGTTGTGCCCCGGCCGCTACCAGGCGGACGATGACTTCAGGGTTGCGGCTCCGGGCCGCGGCCAGGTTCAGAGCGGTCCGCCCTCCTGGGCCGGGATGGTCCACCAGGGCGCCGGCCTTGATGAGTTCGGTCAGGACTGGGAGTTTTTCAGCCAGGACCGCCAGCGTCAGGGGGGTCTGTCCGTCCTGGTCGACCGCGTTGAGGTCGGCTCCGGCGGCGGCCAGGGTCAAGATCGAACCGGGCGGTGAGGCGGCCGCGGCGGCCTGGTGGAGGGCTGTGCCGCCGTGGTCGTTGCGTTGATCCGGGTCGGCTCCGCCCCGGAGCAGGGCCTGGGCCACGGCCGGTTTGTTGAACATGACCGCGAACATGAGGGGGGTCAGGCCGAAATTTTTTTCCCGGGCG
>JAITBV010000124.1 GCA_031283395.1 Candidatus Adiutrix sp. | reverse complement strand
CTGAAATGAAAAGCGGGGCGCGAAATTTTTTAAGAGTAGCGTCCTGCTTTCTCATTCTGGCCCTGGGCGCGACGGGGGCGGGGGCCGACGAAACCCCGCCCCCCGGTTCCATCACCCTTACCCAGCGGCAGGCCGTCGAGTTGGCCGCCCGGCTCATAGCCCGGAACGACTTTTCCGAGGCGGCGGCGCTTCTCACCAAACAACCCTTCACCGTGCTGGAACTGGAGATCGAGCGGCTTTACCTCTTGGGCCAGATAGCCCTTAAGGAAAAACGCTATGAAGACGCCATAGAAATATACCGCTATATCCTCGACCACCAGCCTAACCTGCCCAAGATCCGCCTGGAACTGGCCCTGGCCTATATGGCCACCGAGCAGTGGTACCGCGCCGACCACCATATGCGCCTGGCCGCCAGCGATGAAAGCCTGCCCCCGGAAGTCAAGCTGGCTATCCGGCGCTACCTTTACACCATACGCCAGAACAAGAACTGGAACCTGTGGTTCAATTTCGGCCTGGCCCCGGACAACAACGTCAACGGCGCGGTGGGGGGTGAAGAGTGCATCACCTATTCCCAAACCTTCGGGCACTTCCCCTATCCCCTTTGCCGCAAACTGCCCGAACCTGAAAAGGCCATGGGCTACAATTTAGGCTTCGGCGGCGACTATGAATTCAAGTTCGGCGAGCATTGGCGGCTTAAGAACGATTTTGCCCTGCTCGCCAATCTCTATGACAAATCGCAATACGATGTGTATTATCTCTCCGCCTCTTCGGGGCCGCGCTACGTTTTTCCGCGCGGCGACGTGTGGCTGGCCGCGACCGGGCACAAAATGTATTACGGCGGCCGTGGTTACCGCGATTCTTTGGGCCTGAAGCTGGAGACGAACTATGATTTCCTCCCCCGCCTTTCCGGCAATCTTCAGCTCCATTGGAGGCCGACGCGGTACGACGGCGAGAGGGCGGACTATATGAATGGAGAGGTGCGGGGCGCGAATATGCGGCTGGCGTATTATTTCGACGCTTCAAGGTATGCGGTTTTAAAGGCCGGCCTTGACCGGGAGGACACGAAAGAGGAGGCTTATTCCAACCTGCGCAAAAGTTTGGCCGTCGGCTTCGGGGCCGAGGTTCCTTTGGGGTTCCGGGTATATTTAGAGCCGTCGTTCGCCTGGACAGACTATGACGGCCCGCGCTGGACCGTGGCCGAAACGGCCCACGGCTCGGAATATACCCAGGTAGTGGAAAAACTTTTCACCCAGCGCTATATGGTTTCGCTCTCGAATAACAAGATTTCATTTTTAGGCTTTACGCCGGTCGTCAGTTACGCCTACACCGACCGGAAGTCGAACATCAATTCCCGCTCTTACGAAAAGCATGATATAGGTTTCACCATGCAGCAGCGGTTTTAAGGCGCGCTGATCAAGGGCTGTTCCGAAAAATCATTTCACCAGGGTGAAGGTCGGCTTGCCCGGCCGGTTCCCCCCTTTGGGCTCCGGCTCTTTGGGGGCTTCTCCCCCGCACCCCTGGCACTCGTCGCCGCACTCCTCCTGTAGGGCCTCGAAGTTCACGGCCTTGATGAAGACTTTCCGCCCGCCCATGGTGAAGATTTCCCTTCCGGTGAAATGGGGCGTCTGCAGAATGATGGTCCGGGCCAGGAGCGGGATCTCCAGGAAGACGAAGCGGACGTGCCACCATTCGTCCCGCTTGGAAGGGTCGGGGTCGAAGCCCATAACCTTGGCGAAGCTCATGCTTATCTGGCCGTCTTCGTTCTCCCGAAGGAAGATGACCGTGTCGCCGGCCGCGGTGCTGTCCTTCAGCGGCACCTGGAATTGGATTTCCTCAATCACTTTTTCCATCGTGGAGTCCTTCATCGCTTGGTTTTTTGGTGTCCGGCCGGACGGAGCGCCAGAAGCCGTCGGTGGAAAAGGCCGTCCAGGCCCACCGGAGCCAGCCCACCAGGCTGGCCGCCAGCCACAGGGACCAGGCCAGCATCAGGGCCTTATAATACCACAAGGACACTGACCAGACCCGGCCCTGGGGCCAGGAGCCTTCCAGCCGGTCCGTGAACCAGGTCAGGCGCCGGCCGTAGGAGCCGCCCCCGGAAATTATCATGTCCGGGTTTCTCAAAAGACCGTTTTCCACGCCCCGATAGAGCAGGTAGAGGGCCAGGATGGTCCAGAGGACCAGGCCGACCTGGGCGGGATTGAAAAATGCGCCCGGGGCCGCCGCCTGCCTGCGCCGTCCCAGGACCAGGAGCCAGCCGGCGACGATCAGGGCGGCCAGGAGGTGGAACTGGATCAACCCCCAGGACAAAAGGAACCAGGAGCCCCAGCCCAGGGGGGTGAGTTTCAGGCGGGCCAGGCCCAGGGAGGCCAGAAGAGTCACGGCCAGGATGGACCAGAACAGCACGGCCGGGCCCTCCAGGGGGCCCCAGGTCCAGAGGATCCAGCGGTTTTGCGGCAGGACCAGGGTGGTGGTCACATTGGCGGTCGGAAGGCCCAGGTCCAGGGCCGGCGTTTCACTTACGGCGCCCAGGGGCGCTTCCCGGCTCCAGGCCACTTTTATTTCGTGCGGCCCGGCGCTCAGGGGCGCGGTCAGGGTCGAGCCCCGAGTATCCCCGGCCGTCAGGCCCAGGGGCACGGAACGCCCGTCCACGGTGAATTCGCGCACTTCCACCCCGTCAGGCAAAGAGAAGGTGAAGGGGCCGCCCTGGCTGGCCCGGACCCGGAAATTAAGGTCCGCCAGTTGCCTGGTTTCGCCTAGGGTCATGGTCAGATCGCCCCGGTCGGCCACCAGGTAGAGGCCGGGCACCGGCCGGGGCCGGCCCACTTCCAGGCGCAGGCTTTCCCCGGGCCAGGGCCGCCATTGGGGTTGCCAGAAGCCGCCCTGGGTGTGGTGAATGGGCACCAGGCCCCGGGGTTCCACCCGCCAGATGGGCGAGGCGTCCAGGGCCCAACTTTCGCTGAAGGGGCCGTCTTCGGCGGTCAGGGTCAGGGTCGGGGCCGGAGAAAGGCTTGATTCCCAGGTCACCAGGTCTTCCTGGGGGCCGAAGCTGACCGTCACCCGGCCGTTTTCCGTAATAACGCCGCTGACCGGGTTTTCGCCGGGCAGAAGGGGCAGGTTAAGGCTCACCGGAGCCCCGGTGGGGGTCAGGCGCCGGACCACGGTCGAGATCCGCCAGTCCAGGCCCAGGGACAGGACCCGCTGCACCTGGAAAAAGGGTGAAAGGGTCAGGCCGCCTTCCGCCTCGACCGCCTCCTCCCCTTGGGTTTCCGGCAATTGGATAAGGGAGCGCAACAACAGGGTCCGGCCGCGCAGCCGGCCGTCCGGTTCCAGGCCCTCCACCTGCCAGCCCTCGCCGCTGACCTCCACCCGCTCCGGCCGGCCTTCCGGGGGGAAGCTCAGGTCGAAGGACTGGAAGGCCGGAGAGGTTTTTTTCAGCCGGCCCGCCAGTTTCAGAAGGTGGCGGCCCGGCGGGACCAGGGTCAGCCAGCGGTCCTGGATCTCGAAGAGGGGCAGTTCCCGGCCGTTGTCCAGGGTCAGGCGTGAGGGCCGGAAGATGTTCCGGTCCAGGGCCGGCAGGGGGATGACCTCCTCCCGGCCGGCTTCCACGGTCAAGTCCAGTTCCAGGCCCTCGGCGGCCAGGCCCAGACGCAGGTGCGGCAGGCCCGCCGGGGGCAGGGGTTTTTGTTCCAGAAGACGAGCCCGGTAGTCTTCCAGGAGGGCCGGGTCGGGCCAGGACTCGGCCAGGGCCGGAGAGGCCCAGAGCCCGGCCAGGATCAGGCCCGCGGCCGAGGCCGGCCTTAAAAGGTTCCTCAAGTTCGGCCTTATCTTCACTTCCAGAAGCCTCAGGGCGAAGAGGGCCATGAGGACGAGGCGCAGCCCGCCCAGAAGCCGCCAGGCCGTGGGGCCGTAGATCAGGAGGCGGACCTGTTGGTCGGCGCTGACGGTTTCATTGTAATACAGGCGGACCGAACGCCAGTTCCAGGCGGGCCGGGGAAGGCTGTTCTGCACCTTGGCGTCCGGGGCCTGGCTCAGGCGCACCATCTGGTTGCCGGCCTGGGCCGGGAGGCCCAGCGCGGCTCCCGCTGCCAAGGTCGCGGAAGATTTGGCTCGGTCCATCATCAGCGCCTTCGGGGGGGCGGGGGGCCTTTCGCCCATCCCCCTCATCATTTCTCCCCTCATTTCTTCCCTCATTGCCGCCATCTCCTCGGCCACGGGCGCCTCGGCCATGGCCACCTGGTCGTAATCCGCCGGGCCGTCATCATACCGGTCGGCGTAATAGTAATCCTGGCTTCGCTTCGAGGAGGCCCCGAAGCCCGCGAACCCGGAATATTCCCGGCCGGGCCAGTAGCCGGGGTCTTCCAGTTGGGGGTGGAGAGTCACCCGGGCCTGGTTGATGATGAAGAGCGAGGCCAGGACCACCAGGACCAGGGCGGCCGAAAGGCGCCAGAGGCGGACCAGGCCGCGGGCCTTCCGGGCCGCGGCCGGCAGATGTTTCAGGAGGGCCGCCGTGATCAGGAGGTGGATAAAGACCAGGCGGGGGGCCAGGGGTTCATGATAGCCCAGGGTCAGGGCGGCCAGCCCCAGAAGCCCGGCGGCCGGACCGTAAAGGCGGGCTGAGGCGATGGAGATGAGGAGGACCAGGAAAAAGTCCAAAGTGCCCCAGGCCCCGGTCCAGGTGCCGGAGCCGCTGGCCGGGTAATTCTGCCGGGCCTCGGCCCCGGAAACATGGAAGAGGTGATAGCCGGGGGGCAGGTTCAGTTTCTGGCCTTCGGTTTCCAGGGCGTGGTCCCAGCCCGAGGCCGGCAGGCGGCCCGAGAAACCGTCCAGGCGCAGGTCGGCTTCCAGGTTGATCCGGCCTTCCCGCAATTGAAGGCCCGGGGCCTGGCCCCCCCGGGAGTCGGTCTGCCAGGTGATGACCTGGGGTTGGCCGCTCAAGCTGGCCTGGGCCAGGCTGAAGGGCTCGGTGGTGTTCAGATGCCACTGGCGGTTCAGCACCCCGCTGAGGTGGTCGCGGCAGGACAGGCCTTCGCCGTCATAGTCCAGCCAGCATTCCCGGTTCAGGCGGAGCTGGTCGGGCGGGGGGTCTGGGTCGCCCTGGCGGAGGGTGGTGAAAGTCAGGCTCCCGCCCGGGGGCAGCACGTAGATGGGGAAGGATTGCCAGGGCGGGTGGAAATCCACCTGGGAGGGGTCTATCTGTTCCGCCCCGGAAACTTCGGCCAGCCGGAGTTCCGGCCGGGCCTGGAAGGCCCAGTATTCCTCTTCCCCGCCCGGGGCCGGTCCCAGGCTCTGGGGCCGGTCTTCGGCCCGGCTGTCGAGAAAGATGTCGAAGACCCCGGGTTTGACCCTCACCCGGAGCCCGCCGTCGGCCAACTGGGCCGGAAGGGGCGAGGAGAGAAATGAGGCGCGGGTCCCCGGGAGCAAGGCCTGGCTCAGGACCACTTCCCTTTCCCGGCCGCTGACGACGAGTTTAAGGCGGGTGCCGATCTGGAGGGGCTGCTCGTCCCGGATCAGGCGGTTGACCGTGACGGCCAGGCGGTCGGCGGCCGTGGCCGCCAGGGCCGGGCTGTCCTCCTCTTGGGGCGCGGCACCCAGCCACAGGCGGACCGAGTTGGACTGGTAATCGGCTTCCAGGGGCGGAAAATCGACGGCCTGGCCGTTGACTTTCAGGCTCAGGGCCGAGCCCAGGGGCAGCCTTATGGTTTCAGGCAGGCGAAGCCATTGAAACTCGCCGGTCAGGGTGTGGCGGCCGGGGGGCAGGAAGACCTGCGGCCTGTCCCGGCCCAGCACCATGACCGGGGTTCCGTCGGCCCGCTTCACGTCCCGGGGCCAGGCTCCGGATTCTCCGGGCAGGGTGAAGGCCATTTCCCGCTTGAGATCGAAGACGGCCAGGAAACGGCCGCCCCGGTCGCCGAGGTCCAGGGCCAGGCTGACGGGCCAGGCGCACAGGCGGCGCCGGGCGTGATCTGGCGGGCAGAGCCGGGCCTCTTGATGTCCGTAAAGGACCCAGTCGGTCCAGGGCCGCAGTTGGGCCGGAGCGCCCGTTGCCTCCGGTTCGAGGGCCGGGGCCGGGCCGGAAAAAAGAAGTATGCCCAAAATGGCTGCCAGTATCCGGTTCATAACTTGCCTTCCCGCCTTCCAGAGCCGTATTTATCCACATAGCCGCGCGGGGTTATCAAAAAACCCTTGTAAACGAAGGTGCGGCGGTTGCCGATGATGACCAGGGTCTGCATGTCCACCCGGGCCGACCCCAGTTCCTCCAGGGTGGTGACCAGGGTAGCCTGGCCGGCCCGGCCGGCCCGGCTGACCACGCCGGCCGGGGTGCGGGGGGCCAGGCGCCGGGCCAGTATCTCCAGGGCCCGGCCCAACTGCCAGTCCCGGCCTCGGCTTTTGGGGTTGTAAAGGACGATGACGAAATCCCCCCGGGCGGCCAGGTCCAGGCGCTTTTCGATGAGTTCCCAGGGGGTGAGGCGGTCGGAGAGGGAAATGAGGCAGAAGTCGTGGGTCAGGGGCGCGCCCAGGAGAGCCGCGCCGGCCACGGCGGCCGGCACTCCGGCCAGGACCTCTATGGAGAGTTGCCCCGGGCCCCGCCCCAGATCCAGGTTCCGGGCGGCCGCCACTTCAAAGACCGCCCCGGCCATGCCGTAAACTCCGGCGTCCCCGCCGGAGACCACGGCCGTGCGGCGGCCGCCCAGGGCGCTGTCCAGGGCTTCCCCGGCCCGCTTCATTTCGGCGGTCATGCCGCTTTGGTGGATGGCGGCCTTTTGGATCAGGGGTCCGGCCTGGTCCAGATACAATCCGTAGCCGTAGACCGCCTCGGCGGCCTTCAGGCTCTTGCGGGCGGCCAGGGTCAGTCCCTCGGCCCCCCCGGAGCCCAGGCCGATGATGTCCAGCTTAAAGGGCCGGCGGGCCGCCGGCCCGGCTTTCAGGCCGCCTTGGGCGGCGCGGCGACGGCCGCGGCCAGGGTGGCCCTCGGGCTTTTGACTTTGCTTATGACCAGGCGATCCGTCCGGGCCGCCAGTAAGGCTGCGGCTTCGCATACCGAGGCTACTCCTATATTTTTTTTCACCGTTTCCGAAGGGTTGGGAACCTTGGCCCGTTCCAGTTCATCCTTGCTGAAGACCGATAAGGGCCAGTTGTTTTCCCGGCAGAGGTCCGCCAGGGCCGGTTCCCCGGCCCTGGCCTCCACCGTGGCCAGGCCGGCCACGGCGTCCCGGGCCAACAGGTGCCGGGCCAGTTCCCGGGTTATGAGTTCCTCCAGTTCGGCCCGGTCCACGCCCCGGTGGCAGCCCAGGCCCAGGAAGATGACCCGGGGCCTCAGCACCAGGTCC
>JAITBV010000069.1 GCA_031283395.1 Candidatus Adiutrix sp. | reverse complement strand
GCTCCCATCAAAATCTATGTGGAACCCCATTACAGCCGGGCGGCCCAGGGCGGCCTGGGGGAGATTAAGACCGGGGGAAACTACGCCGCCAGCATCCTGGCCGCCGAGGAAGCCCGCCGGAGGGGCTTCAGCCAGATCCTGTGGCTGGACCCCAATGAGCATAAATACATCGAGGAAGTGGGCAGCATGAATATGTTCTTCGTCATCGACGACGAAGTCATAACGCCGCCCCTGTCGGGCACTATCCTGGCCGGGATAACCCGCGATTCGGTCCTGACCCTGGCGCGGGATTGGGGTCTGTCGGCGGTCGAGCGCCCTTTGAGCATCGAGGAACTTCTCAAGGCCAGCTCAAGCGGCCGGTTGAAGGAAGCCTTCGGGACCGGCACGGCCTGCGTCATTTCCCCGGTGGGCCAATTCAGTTACCAGGGACGGGATGTTCCGGTGGGCGATGGCGGCATCGGCCCTCTGACCCGGCGGCTCTATGACGAACTCCTGGGTATCCAATACGGCGACCGGCCCGATCCCTATAGCTGGGTGACCCTGATCCAATAAGGTCGTGTCCGGCTATCTGCGCATACAAGCCTGCCTGCCCCGGCCGGCGGCCCTGGAACTGGCCGCCCGCCTGGAAGCCGCCCGGCCCCTGTGGGATATCGACTTGACCGGGGAGGGGCTCGGTTTTTTTCTGCCTTGGACTTCCGGGAGCCTGGATGGAGAACTGACCGTCCTGGAGGAGGGTTGCCGCCGGGTGGAGCGTAGCCGGGGGGATATGACCGTGACCCTGGCCGTGACCCGGTCTGAAGAACCGGCCCCGCCGGCCCGCCCGGCCTGTTTAGGCCCCTGGCCCCTGGTCGAAGCCGGGGGTGAAGCCGGGATAGCCCTGCCTCCGGAGCTTGACATGTCCCAAGCCCGCTGGGTCGGGGACAGCCTTTTGGCCGGCCTGGCCGCCGCCCATCTGACCCCGCCCCCCGGGGCGCCCTCACCCCAGGGCCGGCCGGTTTTGAGCCTGGCCGCGGGCTGGTCGTCAGCCCCGCTGGCCGCCTTGTCGGCCGGTTCAGGTCCGGCCACGGCCCTGGCCGAAGAGGAAGTCACCGCGGCGCGGCTCCGCCGTCTGGCCGACTGGAACGGCCGGCCTGTTCAGATCGAAAGCGGCCCGTTCTCCGGGCTTGAGCGCCGCCGGCCGGACTGGGCGGGTGCTTTCGGCCTCATCCTGGTCCGCCTTTCCCCCTATCTGGCCGCCCGGCGATTGCGGACCCTGGCCCGCTGGCTGGCTCCGGAGGGCGTCATTCTTATAGCCGGTTTCGCCCCCGGGCTCCAGACGGCTCATCTTTTGCGGGCCGCGGTCCGGGCCGGACTGGTGCTGGAGTCCTCAGACCTTCTGGAAGGCTGGGCGGCCGTTCGATTGGGCCTGGGCGAGCCCGGCCCGGAACTTCCGCCCCTGACCGGAAGCTTGGTGCCCACCCTCTTTGACTGGCCCGGGGATGATGAGGACGATCAGGCTGAAACTGATGAAGACAGCCTCATGGTGGAGGATGGGCCGGAAGATGATGAGGCCCCATAAGCCCCGTGAGGGCTTTAGCTAACTTAACGACCCGGTATCATCCAAAAATTCCGGGACGGTGGGTATGATGAGGTCGCCTGGCCGGAGGATGGTCGCGGCCAGGCGGCGCCAGCAGCACCAGGCATAAGCGGCCCGGCGGTCCGGCTCTTCCTCGGCGGAGGGGGGGGGCGCGGAGGTCGGAGGGGCGGCTTCTTCACCCTTTAGGGCCGCCCACATGGCCCGTTCTTTCCGGGCGGCTTCGGCCAGGAGTTCCGCGCCGGCCGCGGCCTGAAATTCAGTCAGGGTCCAGAGGGCCAGATAGGCCCGGTCACTCAACAGGGGCCGGGGCGCGGCCGGGGCCGTCGGGCGGCGGATGGCCGAGGCCAGGGAACTGGGGCTTTCGGTCGGGGGGATCAGGAGGGGCCAGAGGTCGGCCCCCTGACGGCCGGCCCGGTCGGCCAGCTGGTCAAGGGCGGCCAGGGTCAGGTCTTCGGGATCGGCCGGCAGTATCAGGGGGGCGGGACCGGCCGGGTCGGGTTTAAGTCCCAGACGTTTGGCCAGGTAGTCTTCCCAGCCGGGCCAGGAGAGGTAGAAACGGGGGCCGGTTGATGGGGTTTCTCCGCCCGGGGGAGGCCAAGGGCCCAGGCGGGGAGCCAGTAGGTGGCGGCCGGGATCAGCGGTCATGGTCGAACTCCAGCCGGTTTGGCGGCCGGGACAAAGGGGAGGTGTATGACAATGGAAAAATGTTCGCCCATGGACACCCAGATTTTCAACCAGGGGTTGTCGGTGCTGGCCGTTTCGGCCTATATTCTCATCACCGCTTTGGTCGGGGACGGGGTAAGGCCGGACCGGTCGGCTATCAGCGCCCGCTGGAACGCCCGGACCGAGGAACTGGACCAGGCCCTGGCCGAGCTTCTGGCTCTGAACATTGTGGAACCCCATCCCGGGCCGGACGGCCCGGCCACGATTTGGCTGGTCAACCCGGCCTCCCTGTGGGGCCCGCGCCCAAGCCTTGATTAAAACACATTCCGGCCCGTCTTGGCAAGCCGGGCCGGCCCTGGTTGGTTGACAAGGGGGGCGGATTTATGATTGAATAGGCCGCCTAATGCCGGAGTGGTGAAACTGGTAGACGCACTGGACTCAAAATCCAGCGGAGTTCGCTCCATGTCGGTTCGATTCCGACCTCCGGCACCATT
>JAITBV010000062.1 GCA_031283395.1 Candidatus Adiutrix sp. | reverse complement strand
CTTATTTATGACCAGAGGGATATTAGGGATTTCTGCGTATTTCTTGGCAATAAAATGACTTTCGTTTCAGCCGTCTTGGGAACGAGCCTGGGGCTGGGCTCCAAGATTTTGATCGGTTTCGTCCGGGGATTATTTTGGGGAAGCCCAGTTTGGGGCGCTCTGGGTCCTATTCTTCCTTTCCCGTTCCTGGCGCTGGTTTTCTGGCTCTGCCTGGGCTGGCTGAGGTTCGTGCGCCTGAGCCACGCCATACGGCCGCTTATCGGAGAAATAAACCGACAGCCATATTACGAACTGCGCTACGGCCAGGTAAACAGAGAACCCGCCTGGGGCTGGAAAGACCTAGCCGCGGTTATAGGTTTGTTTTTTTCTGTCTGGTTGACTTGGCGGTTGCTGGCGGGCTTATAGAGAAAAACCTTGGCTACGCTCGGGCCAAGAGGGGGCGGACGGTGTTTTGAAAGCCCAGTTTGACCGCGGCGTAGGCCCCGGCCGCCTGGGAGCCGAATCCATCTCCGTTGGCGGGCATCTTCTCCGGGGTCGGCGAGGCGTTCAAAGTGGCCGACCCGGCCGAACCGTAGGCCGCCGGGGAAGCCTCTTCCCGGCCCTGCCCTTCAACTATCTCTTGATCCTCCTGGGCTTTTTTGGCCTGGAGCCGCCTAATATCAGCCTCGGCCTTGGCGGCCACGGCCAGGTCCTGGCTGGAGGGCCGGGCCGGCGCGGTGGCCCCGCGCTTGACTGATTCCGCATCCCTTAAAGCCTGGTCGGTGTTGGAGGAGCCGCCCCGGCGGATGCTCACCTCGCCGCCCACGGCGTATTGCCGGCCGTCCGGGCCGGTCTGATAGGTATATTGAGGGCTACCGGCCAGGCCGCCGGAGGCGGCCACATGGGCCTGTTCGTGGGCCTTGACTTCCTGGTCGCGCTGGGCCAACTGGCGCACCTGGGCCTCCTCCTCGGGGCTCAGTTTCTTGAGCGGTCCCTCGGCCTGGCCGGGGCCGGTCTCCTCCCCTTCGGCCGGAGCCGCTTCCGGAGTCTCCTCCCCGGGGAAGGCCAAGCCGGGCTGGAGCAGGCCCAAGGCGCCTTCGGCCGTGAGTTGAGCCTTAGCCTCGGCCCGGCCGGCGGCCCTTTCCTCGGGCGAAAGCGGCGGGGGCGCGGGACGGGAGGCCCGGGGGGCCTCGGCCAAAGCGGCGGCTTCGGCCCCGCCGGCTGATTCTGGCAAAATCTGATCGGCCGATGGGACGGCCTCGCTCTTATTGGCCCTTTGGATATGGTCGCAAAACCTCAGGCTGACGGTCAGGCCCGATGAAGCCAAGGCATTCAAAAAACTCATGGTAATCCACCTCCCGCCCGGCTGGACCCATTCCTCGGGCGCAGCTCAAGGGTGAACCGTTACCGCTTTCTTATCGGCCAATGGCAGCTTGAACTTTAGATATGCTGGGAATAGCCGGTCAGAGAGGCCGGAGGCCGTAGTCCTCGAAATGGGGGGCCAGGTCGCGGCCGAAGATATGGCCGCCCTTTTTCAGAAGAAGCCAATGGTCGGCCAGGCCGGCCACCAGGGACGGCTCGTGGGTGACCAGCACCGTGCCCACCGCTTCGGCCTTTAGGCGAGCCAGGTCGGCCAGGGCGGCCTTAAGGCCCGGCCAGTCCAGCCCGGCCAGAGGCTCGTCCAAAAGCACGGCCGCCGGCCGCCGGGTCAGGGCCGAGGCCAGGGCCAGCCGCTTTTTCTGGCCCAGGGAGAGGGTCTCCACGGGCTGATCCAGAAATGGTTCCAGGCCCCAGTGCCGGATAAGTCCTTCCAGCATTTCAACCGTCGCCCCGTCCCTGAGGTCCAGGCCCAGGGTCAAGTCCTCCCGGCCCGTCTCGCCCAGAAGCCAATGGTCGATATTCTGGGGCAGGAAGGCCGTGCGGTCCCGCAGAAAATCCCGGGCGGCCGGGCCGCTTTCCCCATCCACCGCAATCTCCCCGGAATCCGGGGCCAGACGGCCGGCCAGAAGGGCCAGGAGGGTCGATTTGCCGCTGCCGTTGGCTCCGGCCAGAACCAGGACCTGGCCCGAGGCCGCCTCGAAACTCACCTCGCGCAGAACGGGGGCCTTCGGGTCATACCCGAAGGTCAGGACCCGGGCGGCCAGCCGGGTCAAGGCCGGCCCCCGCCCGCCAGGCGGGCAAAGCGGGGCGAAGAGGCCAGGGAGGCGGCGGCGGCGATCTTGACCAGATCTCCGGGCAGGAAAACCAACAAGACCCGGCCCACATCCAGGGGGGCCTGCCCGGTGTTGAGCCAGACGCCCCAGAAGCCGCAGAAATGCAGGACGATAGTGGCCGCCAAAGCCCAGAAAAAAGCCCGGCCGAAACTTGGCCGGCCCCGGCGGGCCGCCAGCCCGGCCACGGCCGCTCCCCGGGGAAAGGCCAGGGCGTAGCCGGCGGTGGGCCGGAAGATGATGGAAGGCCCGCCCGCGCCCCCGGCGAAGACCGGCAGACCCAAAAGCCCGGCCAGGAGATAGAGGGCCGCGGCCTGGGCCCCGAAGCGCGGCCCTTCGGCCAGCCCGGCCAGGAGCACAAAGAAGGTCTGCAGGCTCAGGGGCACCACGGGCAGGGGGATGGTCAGCCAAGCCCCCACCCCGATAAGGGCCGCCCACAGGCTCAGGCGCACCAGGCGCCTGATCTCCATAAGAGTGGGAGGGGAAGCGCCCATAAAAAATCAGGGGCAGAGGGGGGCCAAAGCCAGGCCCTCGGTCTCGGCCCAGCCGTTAAGGAGGTTGAAATGGGCCAAAGCCTGGCCGGAAGCCCCCCGGCAGAGGTTGTCAAGAGCCGAGATGATCTTGACCAGGCCGCTGCGGGGGTCGGGGAAGAGGCTGAGGTCGCAGAAATTGGTGCCCCGCACCTCGATGGTCCGGGGTTCGAAGCCGGAGGGACGCACCCGGACAAAGGGGGCCTTTTGGTAAAAATCCAGATAGATGGCCCGCAGTTCCTCAACCGGGGGGGCGGAGGCGAGCCGAACATAGATGGTGGACAGGATGCCCCGGTTAAAGGGAGCCAGGTGGGGAGTGAAGGCCACGGTGAGGGGCCGGCCGGCCAGGGCCGACAGTTCCTGCTCCATTTCCGGGGTGTGGCGGTGACCGACGACCTTGTAAGCCTTGAAACCTTCGGCCACCTCGCAGAAGGAGGTCCCGGGCTGACCGCCCCGGCCGGCGCCGGTGACCCCGGAGACCGAATCGACAATGACGGGCCAATCCTCGGCCAAGAGCCCGGCTCTGGCCAGAGGGGCCAGGCCTAAAATGGCCGAGGTGGGATAGCAGCCGGGGTTGGCCACCAGCCGGGCTCGTCCCAAGGCCTGGCCCCATATTTCCGGCAGGCCGTAAACAGCCTCGGCCAGAAGCCCGGAGGCGGTGTGGGGCTGATACCACTCGGCGAAAACCGCCGCGTCCTTCAGGCGGAAGTCGGCTGACAGGTCGATGACCCGGGCTCCGGCGGCCAGAAGGTCCGGGGCCAGGGTCTGGGCCGCGCCGTGAGGAGCGGCCAGGAAAAAGATCCCGGCCCGGCCGGCCGCCTGTTCCGGAGCCTCGAAAACCAGGCGGTCATAATTGGCCAACCCGGCCAGACCGGGGAAAACCTGGGTCAAGGCCCGGCCGGCCTCCTGCCGGGAAGTGATGACGGCCACCTCCGGCCTCCGGGGGTGCTGGGCCAATAGGCGCAACAATTCCAGGCCGGTGTAACCCGTGGCCCCAACCAGACCTACTTTCATGCGCAACTCCGCCAAAAAAAGACCGCGCCTTTCAGCCGGCGCGGTCTTGAGATAAAAACAGGTTTCGCCCGGCTTAACGCTTGGAATACTGGTAGCGGGCCCGGGCGCCTTTCTGACCGTATTTCTTGCGCTCTTTTTTGCGGGCGTCGCGGGTGAGGAACCCGGCTTTCTTCAGGGCCGTCCGGCAGGCGGGGTCGTATTCCAAGAGGGCCTTGGCAATGCCGTGGCGGATGGCCCCGGCCTGCCCGACTATGCCGCCGCCGGAAGCCAGGATATAAAAGTTGAACCGGCCCTTGGAGTTGGTTAGATCCAGGGGCTGTTCCACCACCAGCTTCAGGGTGTCCTGGCCGAAATAATCATCCAGGGGCCTCTGGTTGATGCTAATCTGGCCCGCGCCCGGGGTCATCCAGACCCGGGCGATGGAAGTCTTGCGCTTACCCGTGGCGTAGAATCTGTCCGCCATTTATTCTCCTTACCTAAGGCCGACCCTTGGGGGCCGGACCTAGGGTCCTAGTTGAAAAGTTCCAGCTTTTCAGGCTTCTGGGCCTGGTGGGGATGCTCGGCCCCGGCGTAAATCTTAAGCTTCTTCAACTGCCGGCGGCCCAGGCTGTTCTTGGGCAGCATGCCGCGCACGGCCAGCCTCAGCACTTCGCCGGGCTTGCGGGCCAGAAGGGTCTTGGCCACCGTTTCCTTAAGGCCGCCGATGAAGCCGCTGTAACGGTAATATACCTTCTGGTCGAGTTTGCGGCCGGTCAGGCGCACCTTGCCGGCATTGACCACGACCACGAAATCGCCCGTATC
>JAITBV010000058.1 GCA_031283395.1 Candidatus Adiutrix sp. | reverse complement strand
TCGCTGTCCACCGGAATGATCTCCGCCCCGGTCCGCCGGGCCAGGGGCAGGAGCAATTCCCCCCCGGCCACCAGGGACTCCTTGTTGGCCAGGGCCACCTTGCGGCCGCGTTCCACCGCAGCCAGGGTCGGGGGCAGTCCGGCCAGGCCCACGATGGCCGAAAGAACCACGTCGGCCTCGCTGTCCGCGGCCACCGCCGCGTAACCTTCCGGGCCACAGAGCACTTCGGGCGGACCCACGCACCCCAGTTCGGACAGATAGTCCAATAGCTCGCGGCGCTCCCCGGGGCCGGCCACGGCGGCCAGCCGGGGCCGATGGACCATGATATACTCAGCCAAAACCCGCACCTGGCGGGCGCAGGACAGGGCGGTCACCTCGATCCGCCCGGGGAAGGCGTCAGCCAGGTCCAGGGCGCTCCGGCCTATGGAACCGGTGGCGCCCAATATAGCCAGTTTCATACCAGGGGCCGCCTTAAATTCAAGAATGTAAAAGTGTCCGCTTTTTCCGGCTGTTTGTCAAGAATATTGTAGCCGTGCGCCAAGCCGGCGAATACCTGTTGACAAGCCGAAACGATGACGTAAAATAAAACTGGCCGAATGAAATTCCAACGGAGTTTTCAGATGCTCAAAAAAGTTATCCGGCTGGCCCTGGCCGTGTGTCTGGCGGCCGGCCTGGCCCCGCCGGCGGCCCTCAAGGCCCAGGAAACCGGGGAAAGCCTTTCCGGCTCTCTGGGCCTGGCCGTCACGGCCAGGCCGGAGTTCGAGGGTTCCAACCGCTACAAGGCCCAGCTCCTGCCGGTGGTGGATCTCTCCTACGGGCCGGTCTTCCTGACGATGGGCCAGGGCCTGGGCCTTAACCTGGTCTCGGCCCCGGGCTGGACCGTGGCCCCGGCCCTGCGCTACCGCTGGGCCCGGAAGGAAAAAGACAGCGACCTCCTGAAAGGCCTGGGCGACCTTAAGGACGGGGTGGAAGCGGGGGGCGTCATCCGCTGGCAGCCCGGCCCGGCCGGCCTGAGCCTGAAAGTGTTCCAGGGCCTGGGCCGGGTGGACGGCCTGACCGCGGAACTGGGGGCCGACTACGGCACGGTCCTGGCCGAAGACCTAAAGGGCTCGGTGGGCCTGTCGGCCATGTTCGCCGACCGGAAATACAACCAATGCCACTTCGGCATAACCCCGGCCCAGGCCGATAAGTCCGGCTATGAGGCCTACGACCCCGGGGCCGGCCTCAAGCACGTGGCCGTTTCCGGTTCCCTGAGCTATGCCCTGACCGAACACCTGGGGCTGGGCCTTTGGACCCAATACAAGCGCCTGACCGGCCCGGCCGCCGATTCGCCCCTGGTGGAACGGGGTTCGGCCGACCAGTTTCTATCGGCTCTTTCCGTCAGCTTCAACTTTTAACGCTCATCCGGCTTCTTTCTCGCAGGAGCGCATGGCCAGAATGGTCCGGCTGATCAAGTCGTCCAATTCCCAGCCCAGCCCGGCGGCCCCCTTTTCAATTACCTCCCGGGAACAGCCGGCCGCGAAAGTGGCCGTCTTGTATTTCTTTTTCACCGACTTCAGTTCCAGGTCCTGAACGCTGCGGGAGGGGCGCATGAGGGCCGCGGCCCAGATCAGCCCGGTCAGTTCATCGACGGCGTAAAGCACCTTTTCCATTTCGTGTTCGGGCTGGATATCCACCCCGGTCAGCCCGTAGCCGTGGCAGACCACGGACCGGATGGCGTCCTCGCCCACCCCGGCCTCGCGCAGGAGTTCCGGGGCCTTCAGGCAGTGCTGATCGGGAAAGCGCTCGAAGTCTATGTCGTGCAAAAGGCCCACCACCCCCCAGTAATCCCGGTCCTGCCCGTATCCGAGGCTGTCGGCGAACCACTTCATCACCCCTTCCAGGGTTTCGGCGTGCCGCAGGTGAAAGGATTCCTGGTTATACCGCGTCAAAAGCTCCCAGGCCCGGTCCCGGCTTATGGTCGTCTTCATGCTGGCCTCCCTTTTTTGGCCCATCTTATACCGGAGCCCGTCTTTCCGCAAGCCGGGGCCTGGAGGCGCCGGTTGAAACGGGCGGAGTTATCAGTTAAAATAAAAAAATGCTGTTATCCAGAAGCGATCTGCGCAAGTGCCGGCGGGTGGTGATTAAAATCGGCACCAGCGTTTTGTTTGAAAACGGCGGCCTGTCCCGCAACCGCTTGAAAGTGCTGTCCCGCCAGGCCGCGTCCTTCAAGCGGGAAGGCCGGGAAGTGCTTTTGGTCTCCTCGGGCGCGGTGGGGGTGGGCTTCCATAAGCTGGGCCTGGCCGAAAGGCCCAAAACTCTTTTGCTCAAACAGGCCTGCGCGGCCGTGGGGCAGGCCTTTCTCATGACCGCCTGGGAAAAGGCCCTGGCCGACGAGGGCCTCTTGGCCGCCCAGGTCCTCATCAGCGCCGACGACCTGGCCGACCGGACCAGGTTCCTCAACGCCCGCAACACCTTAAGGACCCTCTTGGCCCACGGCGTGGTGCCGGTCATCAATGAAAACGACACCGTGGCCGTGGAGGAATTGAAGGTGGGGGACAACGACACCCTGGGGGCCCTGGCCTGCGCCCTGGTGGAAGGCGACCTGTTCATCAACCTCACCGACCTGGCCGGCCTTTACCAGGCCGACCCCCGCCGGGATCCGGCGGCGGCCCTCATCAGCCAGGTGGAAAAGGTCACGCCGGAGATACTGGCCCTGGCCGGCCGGGGCGGGCCCTTGGGCACCGGGGGCATGTTCACCAAGGTCCGGGCGGCCAAACGCCTGGCCGACCTGGGGGTGGCCAGCCTCATCGCCGACGGGCGGAGCCGCGACATCCTAAGACGCATCCTGGACGGGCAGGAGGCCGGCACCTTTTTCAAGCCCCGGCCCGGCAAGGCCCTGGCCGGCAAGAAGAACTGGCTGGCCTTCGCCAGCCGGCCCAAGGGCCGGCTGGTCGTGGACGCCGGCTGCGCCCTGGCCCTGACCCGGCGGGGCAAGAGCCTGCTGCCCGGGGGCCTGATTGGGGTCGAGGGCCATTTTTCGGCCGGGGCCGTGGTGGAAGTGGCCGACGAAGAGGGCCAGGTGCTGGCCCTGGGCCTGACCAACTACGGCTCGGACGAGGCGGAAAAGATAAGGGGCCGCCGCAGCCAGGAGATAGCCGGGCTTTTAGGCTACTGCCATTCCGAAGAGATCATCCACCGCGACAACCTGGTGCTGGCCGAAGGCCTGTTATGATGGTTTACGCGCTAGAACGGAGTTGACCTTGACTCAAAATTTAAGAGAAACAGCGGAGGCCGCGGCCCGGGCGGCCCGGGGCCTGGCCCTGGCCTCGCCGGAAAAAAGGGACCATGTCCTGGCCGCCCTGGCCGGGAACCTGGCCGATGGACGCCAAAGCCTCCTTAAGGCCTCGGAGGAGGATCTGGCCGAAGCGGCCGGGCTTCCCCCCCATATGCGGGACCGGCTGGCCCTGACGGAAAAAAGGCTACAGGAGCTGGTGGAAGCCGTGGACCGGGTGCGGCAACTGCCCACGCCCCTGGGCCAGGTGGAGGATGAAAAAGTGCTGCCGGACGGCCTGACGGTGGCCCGGCTGCGCATTCCCCTGGGTCTCATCGCCTTCATCTGCGAAGCCAGGCCCGGGGCCCCGGTGGAGGCCGGGGCCCTGGCCTTGAAGAGCGGCAACGGGCTCATAGTCAAGGCGGGCCGGGAAATGGCCCGCACGGCGGCGGCCCTGGCCGAGGTCTTCGCCCGGAGCCTGGCCGGGCAAAACCTCGACCCCCGGGCCGTGACCATCATCCCCTCCCTGGAGCGGGAGGCGATCAAGGAACTTCTGGCCTTAAGCGAGACCATCGACCTGGTCATTCCCCGGGGCGGCGAGGGGCTCATCCGTTTCGTCAGCGAAAACAGCCGCATCCCGGTGCTGAAGCATTTCAAGGGCGTCTGCCATCTTTACGTGGACGAGGGAGCCGACCTTGAGCAGGCCTCGGACCTGGTGGTCAACGGCAAGACCCAGCGCCCCTCCACCTGCAACAGCCTGGAAGCGCTTCTGGTCCACGCCGCCGAGGCGGAGGCTTTTCTCCCGGCCTTGGGCCGGCGCCTGACCGGCCTGGGGGTG
>JAITBV010000039.1 GCA_031283395.1 Candidatus Adiutrix sp. | reverse complement strand
TCAGGTTCAGGGGTGACAACTCACCCCGTTTATATCCTTCATTTGCTGCAACTATTGACGATATCCAAGGTCTGGGTGGCGATTTCCCTTTCCTCGTCCGTCGGGATGACGGCGATTTTTATGGGGCTGTCGGCGGTGGAAACGAAGCGGGCTTCGCCCGAGCGTTCCTGGTTTTTGGCCTGGTCCAGCTTCAGGCCGATGCCGTCAAGACCTTTGAGGATCATGGCGCGCATGCTCGCCGAGTTTTCGCCCACCCCGGCCGTGAAGGCCACCACATCGGCCCCGCCCAGGGCGGCCAGATAGGCCCCTATGTATTTTTTGACCCTGTAGGCAAAGGTTTCCATGGCCTGGGCGCACTGCTTGTTTCCGCTCTGGGCTCCGGCCTCCACATCCCGGAGGTCCGAGGAATTGATGCCGGCCATACCCAGAAGGCCGCTTTTTTTGTTCAGTAAAGTGTCGATGCCGCTTAAGTCCAAGTTCTTGATTTTCATCACGTTCCAGACTATGGCGGGGTCGAGGTCCCCGCAACGGGTACCCATGACCAACCCTTCCAGAGGGGTCAGGCCCATGGAGGTATCCAGGCATTTGCCGCCTGACACCGCGCTGACCGAGCCGCCGTTGCCCAGGTGGCAGACTATGACCTTGCAGTCGGCCGGCTTTCGGCCCAGGATTTCGGCCGCCTTGCGGGAAACGAAGGCGTGGCTGGTGCGGTGAAAGCCGTAGCGGCGTATTTTGTGCTCGCTGTAAAGGGCATAAGGGAGGGCGTAGAGAAAGGAACTGGCCGGCATGGTGGAATGAAAGGCGGTGTCGAAGACGCCCACATTGGGCACCCCGGGGAAGACCGCCTCGCAGGCTTCAATGCCGGTGAGGTTGGGCGGATTGTGCAGGGGGGCGATGGCGAAGCAATCCTTGATGGTGGCCTTGACTTTTTCGTCGATCAGCACCGGATCAGTGATGTTTTCGCCGCCGTGGACCACCCGGTGGCCGATGGCCTTGACCTCGTCAAGGCTTTTCAGCACCCCGACCTTGGGGTCAACAAGCCTTTGGGCGATGAGCTTCACAGCTTCCTGGGCATCCTTTACAGCCACTTCGCCCTTGACGACATCGCCCTTGGCGTTGGTGTATTTCATCTCGGTGCCTTCAATGCCGATGCGCTCAATAAGCCCGCCGGCCAGGACCTGAGGCCCATCTTTCATATCGAAGCAGGTGAATTTGACGGAAGAACTGCCCGCGTTGACTACCAGAACTATCATAGTGCGCCTTTCTTTAGGTATGGAAGAAGATGAAAGTCGGGCGCCCCGCCTTCTGGACGGGAACGCCGGCTGAAAAAAAGACCGCCTTGGAAATAATACTCTATTTTAACTCTGAAACGGTCTGCGGGCAAGCAAAAAAACAGCCTGTCAGGCCAGGTGGCCGTTGGGGCCTGTTTTGATGAATTTATCCAGGCAGTGAAACAGTCCGTTGATGTCCAGGGGCTTGGTGAGGTGGTCGTTCATGCCGGCGGAGAAGCTCTTTTCCCGGTCTTCGGGCTGGGAATGGGCGGTGAGGGCCACTATGGGGAGGTCGACGCCATTGTCCAGCCGTCGGATTTCCCGGGCCGCGGTCAGGCCGTCCATGACGGGCATCTGGATATCCATCAGGATCAGGTCAAAAGAGTAGCCGGCCTTGACCATTTCCAGAGCTTCCTGGCCGTTATTGGCCACCGAAACTTCCAGCCCGGCCTTGAGGAGGATTTTTTTGGCCACCATCTGGTTGACCTCGTTGTCCTCGACCAGAAGAATTCTGGCCCCGGTCAGGTGTTTGGCCGGCGATGGGACGTCCCGGCCCTTGGCGGCCCGGGTCAGTTTCCGTTTCTGCTCAGACTCGGAGAGAGTGGCTCTCCCGGTGGGGGCCGCCCCCCCGGTTTCAAATAGTATGCCCAGAACGTTTTCGAGGGTTTCCGCGAGGATCGGCTTTTCCAGAACAGCCTTGATGCCGGTCGCGGCCGCAGCCCGGGAGACCTGGGCCCGGGAATGGGTCGTGGTCAGTATGATTTTTGGTAGAGGCTCACCCGGCGGGACGGCTCCGTTGAGCCGGCGGGCGGTCTCCAGGCCGTCCCAGCCGGACATTTTCAGGCCCACGATCACCAAATCCGGGAACCGCCCTTCGGCCCGGAGCCGGTTGACCGTGTCCAGAGCGTCTTCGCCCGAGGATGCCGCTGAGGCTTCAAAGCCGAAGGCCTTTAAATATTGGCCGGATACGGTCTGGAACATAATGTTATCATCAACGATCAATGCGGACAGGCCGTGAAAGTCCCGGCGCCGGTTTATAAAGAGTTCGGCGTGGTTGTGGCGGCCGAAGCGGGCGGTGAAGCCGAAGGAACTGCCCCGGCCGGGTGCGCTTTGGCACCAGATTTCCCCGTTCATAAGGTTGGCCAGCTTTTTGCTGATGGCCAAGCCCAGCCCGGTGCCCCCGTAGCGCCGGGTGGCGGAGTTGTCGGCTTGTATGAAAGGTTCGAAAAGTTTATCCAAATGTTGGTTCTCAATGCCTATGCCGGTGTCGCAAATCAAAAAGCGCAGGGTGATCTCGTCCGGGGTTTCCTTCACCGGATCCACGGTCAGGGTGATTTCACCCTGCTCCGTGAATTTGACGGCGTTATCGAGGAGGTTGTTCAGGCATTGGAGAAGGCGGTATTCATCACCCACCAGGCCCACCGGAGTGTTCGGGGCCACCTGGACAATGAATTCCAGGCCTTTTTGTCTTGCCTGTTCGGTCGTCAGGTCCACAATGTTCTTCAGGACATCTTGAAGATGGAAATCCTGGAGCGTAAGTTTCAGCTTGCCGGATTCCAGCCTGGAAAAATCCAGAATGCCGTTGATGAGGTGGAGCAACGATTTGGCGGCGGCATCCGTTTTAGCCACGAAATCATACTGATGACTGTTGAGCTCCGTTTCCCGCAAAAGCTTGGTAAAGCCTATGATGGCGTTCATGGGCGTGAGTATTTCGTGGCTGATGTTGGCCAAAAATTCGCTTTTGGCCCGGGTGCTGGCCAGAGCCATATCGCGGGCTTCGCTCAGTTCTCTTTCATTCCGCCTCAGTTCGGTGACGTCCATCATCCAGACCATGGCGGCCGGATTGTTTTCAAACTCGGCCAAATAGGCCTTGAGCAGATTTTCGCTGATGGTGCCATCTGTTTTACGGGCTCTTATTGGCCGCCAGTTAACGTCGCCTTTCTCGGCCAGATCCTGCCGCAGTTCCGATAAATCCCGGCGGTCCAAAGACAGACGGTCGAGGGTGCCCCCCGGTTCCAGGCCCAGCTCCGCTTTGGACATGGGGGTGGAAAATTTGATCACCCCGTCTTTGACGATGGCGAAAGGGACGGGGCAACCGTTGAGGATATCGTTTAGGAGCAGCCTTTCCCGCTCCAGTTTTTCCTGGGCGGCTTTCAGGGACCTCAGATCGCGGAAATAACCCAGAACAGTATGGGCTTCCCGCCATTCCACCCGGATAAAAAGGGCCTCCCCCGTGACGTCTGTGCCGTCAAGCGTGCGGAGAACCATTTCCGGCATGAAGGCTCGGCCTTCGTTGAAGGCCTGCCTTATGTGCCTGAGCAGAGCCAGGCTGGTGACCTGACCGTCTGGCAGATAGGGGGGCAATAATTCGAAAAAATGTTCCAGGTAATGTTTCTTGGTCTTACAGCCGCTTAGGGCGGCGGCTTCCAGGTTGCAGTCGACTATGGCTCCGTCGTGGTTGAAAAAGCAACAGGCCAGAGGAGTGGCGTCCAGCATCAGGCGGGTGCGTTCCTCCGCTTCCTGGGTCTTGGTGATGTCGTTGAGGGTTTCGATCAAGCCGATTTCCTGGCCCTGGCTGTCTTCCAGCACGGCGCGGTGTCCGGAAAAAACCTGCCTGGGATATTTCAGGTGGCGGGTGAAACGGTAGATTTTGAGATCCTCGCCGTCGTCCAGTTCCGATGAATCCTTATATTCTTTCCAGCCTTCATTATAGGTTAGCCCCAGGTATCGGGTCACCGGGCCGCCGCCCATGGCCCGGGCGGCGGGCGGGTTGAGATAGGTCCAGCGATGGTCCAGGTCGAAGACCGAGGTGGGAAAGGGCAGATTGTTCAGAACAGCCTTGTACCAGGCCAGTTCATTACTCATGAATTTGAAGGCGTCGGCCATATAGCGGCTGAAGCTTTCTTCGTCCACCTGGTCGTCGGCCAGATTCTCCAAATGGCGCCTCATGTCCTCCCGGAGACTCTTCTGCGCCGTGTCCAGGCGGCTACCCGGAGTCTCCATAAGTTCATCAATGCTCCGCCGAATGTCGTCCAGGAGGCGTCTCTTTTCAGTCATCCGGCCTGCCGGGGTATTTTTTTCGGCCTTAGCCTTGGGGTCGAAGCCTTTTTTGACCATTTACGCTCCTGTCGCGGCCTTCGGCGTCAAGTGAACGGCCGGCGCTGATTTCGCGGGCCGGAAACAAACAATCAAAATTCAACCTTGGGCGGAGCGGCGGCAACGGCTTCGTCCAGGCGCCAGAATTCGGCCAGACCGAAGCCGAACATCTCCGAAAAGAGGACTGCGGGAAATTTTTCCCGGGCTTCGTTGTAGAACATGACCGCGTCATTGTAGGCCTGGCGGGCGAAGGCGATGCGGTTTTCAGTGCTGGCCAGTTCTTCTTTGGTTTCCAGGATGACGCGGTCGGCCTTGAGTTCGGGGTAGGCTTCCATACTGACCAGAAGCCGCCCCAGGGCGGATGATAGTTGACCTTCGGCTTCGACCAGCCGTCCCAGGGCGGGCAATTGGGTCGGATCCCCGGCTAAACTTATCTGGGCCGCGGTGGCCTTGGCCCGGGCCTGGATGACCGCTTCCAGAGTCTGGGCCTCGTGACTCAGGTAAGCCTTGGCCGTGTTGACCAGGTTCGGGATGAGGTCGTAGCGCCGCCGGAGTTGGACGTCGATCTGGGAAAAGGCGTTTTTAAAACGGTTTTTCAGGGTAACCAGGCGGTTGTAAATGACGGCCACCAGCCCGGCCAGGACCAGGAGGACGACCAAGACTGAAAGGATTATCAACAAGAGCGTGCTTATCATGTCCAAATCTCCCTACATTATTAAATTATTATGAAACAGTGATTCAGGCGTCCGGGGCGGTGACGCGCAGGACTTCTTCTATGGTGGTCAGGCCGGACGTCATGAGGTTCAGGGCATTTTCGCGGAGAGTGGTCATACCTTCCAGGCGGGCCAGGTGTTTCAATTCCTGGGCGCTTACCCCGTCCTTGAGGGCCAGTTCCTTAAGGGGTTCGCTCATGGTCATTACCTCGACTGTGGCCAGACGTCCCTGATATCCGGTGTTGCGGCACATTTCGCAGCCCAGCCCCCGCCGGAGAGTCAGGTCGCCCTCTATGGCGAATCCCAAGTCCCGGGCCGCCTCACTGGTCAGGACAAATGTTTCGGCGCAGTATTTGCAAATGCGCCGGACCAGACGTTGGGCCATGATGCCCACCACGGTCGAGGAGACCAGAAAGGGCTGGAGCCCCAAGTCGAACAGACGGGTCAGGGCCGAAGGGGCATCGTTGGTGTGGAGGGTGGAGAGGACCAGGTGCCCGGTGAGGGCGGCCTGGATGGCGTTTTCGGCGGTTTCCAGATCGCGCATTTCCCCGATCATGATGACGTCGGGGTCCTGACGCAGGATATTGCGGATGATGCTGCCGAAGGTGATGCCTATCTTGGGTTGCACGGCGATCTGGTTGAATTCGTCGTGGACCATCTCAATGGGGTCTTCCACGGTGGTGACGTTGACTTCCGGGGTGGCCAGCTTCCGAAGAGTGGAGTAGAGCGTGGTGGTCTTGCCGCTACCGGTTGGCCCCGTCACCAGGATGATGCCGTGGGGCAGGGAGGTGAAAGTGTTCCATTTGTGGAGGTCGGCCGGGTTGAAAAACATATCGGCCAGATCCAGGAACAGGGCCTCCGGATCCAGGATGCGCATGACCGTCTTTTCCCCGAAGGCCACCGGCACGGTCGAGACGCGCACTTCCGCCTCGCCGGACTTGGCGGCTATCTTGATGCGGCCGTCCTGGGGGCGCCGCTTTTCGGCTATGTCCAGGCGGGGGACGGTTTTGATGCGGCTGACCACCGCCGGGTGTATGACCTTGGGCAGACGGTGGACGTCGTGAAGCACCCCGTCGAAGCGCATACGCACTATAAGATCGCTGCGCTTTGGTTCGATATGGATGTCGGAAGCCTTTTCATTCAAAGCTTCGGCCAGCAGAAAATCCACCAGATTTTTGATGTGCTGGTCGTCATGGGTGATTTCCGCGGCTGATTTCAACTTGACAAACGGTTCGAGGTTGCCGATGTCGAAACCCAGCCGACTCCCCCCGGAATAGAGGTCTTCGGCCCCGGCCACCGCCCCCCGGAAGGCGTATATTTCCCCGATGACCTTCTTGATCTGGTTGCCGGGCACGATAACGGGCTGAATGGGTTTATCGACCACCCGGCTGACGTCTTCCAGGGCGCTTTGGCAAAATGGGTGGCGGACGGCCACCAGGAGGCGCCCCTCATCGTCCAGGCCCAGGGGCAGTACCATATGACGGGCGGCGAATGACTGGGGCAGGATATTCGTCACCAGCTCCGCGTCCAGTTCCCGCTGTTCGATGCGGCGGTAGGGCAGGGCGGCCGCCTGGGCCATCATCCGGGCCAGGATGTCGTCATCGATGGTCCGCCCCAGGTTGTTGTCCTGGCCGGGCAGAGGCATTTTGAGACCCACCAGGAAGTCCAGCGGGTCGGCGCTTTCCACAGAGGCCTTGCCGGGGCGCCGGGCGACGGCCGCCTGATAGGCGCGTCTGATCTCCTCGGCCTGGCTTTCTCCGGCCAAGCCGTTGAACATTAACAGTTCCAGGAGGTAGTCTATGGTGAATGAACTGGCTGCCAAAATTACCGGCCTCCGCGTTTGCCCCCGTTGTTGAGGGCTTTTTAGCGTCTGTCCTTAAGGGTCACTATACGGTTGAAGACCGGCCGTTCCCGGTCGTGCAGTTTTTCATCAGTCACGAAATAGCCCAGGCGCTCGAACTGGCAGCGCCAGCCCGGGGCCAGATCGGCCAGGGCGGGCTCCAGGCGGGCTTCCAGGCATTCCACCAGGGAATCGGGGTTCAGTTCCCGGTCCAGGTCGCCTTTGGGTCTGGGATTCCTGAATAAACGGTCGTAGAGGCGCCCCCGGGCCGGCCGGGACAGGCCGGCCGGAACCCAATGGATCACCGCCGGCTGACCGCCGGGGCCGGCGCCCCCGCCGCGGGGCTCTTCGCTATAGGTGCAGCGCAGTTCAGTGACCCGTCCTTCGGCATCGCGGATCATATCATGGCAGTGGAGGTAGAAACTCCAGCGCAGGTGCACTTCCCGGCCCGGCCCCAGGCGGTAGAATTTTTTCGGCGGGTCGGGTTTGAAGTCTTCGGCCTCGATGAAGATTTCCCGTTCAAAGACCAGGGGGCGGCTCTCCTTCCGTTCCGGATCGTCTGGAAAGAAGGGAGCTGGAAATTCCCGGCTCTGGTCGGCGGGCCAGTTTTCCACCACCACTTTCAGAGGCCGGAGAACGGCCATCACGCGGGGCGCTATGGGGTTCAAGTCATCGCGGACGGCTTTTTCCAGCCAATAGTATTCGATCCAACTGTCGCGCTTGGCCACGCCGATGCGGTCGCAGAACAGGCGGATGGATTCCGGGGTCAGGCCCCGGCGGCGCAGGGCGGCCAGGGTCGGCAGGCGGGGGTCATCCCAACCTTCGACGTGGCGGTCCTTGACCAGTTGCATGAGCTTGCGCTTGCTCATGACCGTGTATTCCAGGTTCAGGCGGGCGAATTCGATTTGTCTGGGTCGGGGAGCCGGCCAATCAAGGGCCTCCAGCACCCAGTCGTAGAGCGACCGGTGGTCTTCGAATTCCAGGGTGCATATGGAATGGGTGATGCCTTCAAGGGCATCGGAGATACAGTGGGTATAATCATACATTGGATAGATGACCCATTTATCCCCGGTGCGGTGATGGACGGCCCGGCGGATGCGGTAAAGGGCTGGGTCGCGCATATTGAGATTGGGCGAAGCCATATCTATTTTGGCTCTGAGACTCCGGGCCCCGTCGGGGAATTCCCCGGTCCTCATGCGCCGGAAAAGGTCCAGGTTCTCGGCCGCGCCCCGGTCGCGCCAGGGGCTGTTCCGGCCCGGTTCGGTCAATGTGCCGCGAAAGGCCCGCATCTCCTCAGCCGATAGGTCATCAACATAGGCCAGGCCTTTTTGGATGAGCTTTTCAGCGCACTCATACAGTTTTTCAAAATAGTCAGAGGCGTAACGGATGGGTCCGGTCCAGACAAAGCCCAGCCAGCGGACGTCATTTTCAATGGATTCGACATATTCCGTGTCTTCCTTGACCGGGTTGGTATCGTCGAAACGCAGGTTGCAATTACCCCCGTAGCTTAAGGCCAGACCGAAATTCAGGCAGATGCTCTTGGCGTGGCCTATGTGCAGATAGCCGTTTGGTTCCGGCGGAAAACGGGTGGCCACCCTGTCGTAACGGCCGGCGGCGGCGTCTTCGTCTATGAAGGCCTGAATAAAATGGCCGGCGGAGGCTTCGGTCTTGGCGGTCATGGATGTCTTATCTCCCGGGATCTTATTTCCAGGGATTGGGCGTGGGCGGTGAGGCCCTCGGCCCGGGCCAGGGTCGCGGCAACGGGCAGGATGTCTTTCAGGGCTTCCGGGGTTAGGTGTTGGAAGGTTATTTTTTTAAGGAAGGAGTCGACGGACAAGCCGGAAAACATGCGGGCCGCGCCGCCGGTGGGCAGCACATGGTTGGGCCCGGTGGCGTAATCGCCTCCGGCGATGGGGGCGTGTGGCCCCAGGAAGACCGAACCGGCATGGCGGACCCTGTTCAGGTGGCTGAATGGTTCGGCCAGAACCAGTTGCAGATGTTCCGGGGCGTAGAGGTTGGCAAAATCAAAGGCCTCGTTAAGGTTTTCGGCCACTAAAATGGCCGCTCCGTTCTTCAGGGATTCGCCCACGATATCCAGGCGGTCCAGGCCGGGGGAAAGCCGGCTGATATCCGCGGCCACCCGCCGGGCCAGGTCTTCGTCCACGGACACCAGGACGGCCGCGGCCAGGGGATCGTGTTCCAACTGGGCCAGGAGATCCCAGGCAATCCATTCGGCCGGGGCCTGGCCATCGGCGATGATGAAACCTTCACTGGGTCCGGCCGGAAGGTCGATATCCACCTGGCCGAAAACGGCCAGTTTGGCCGTCGTGACCCAGGCGCTGCCCGGCCCCACGATTTTATCCACCCGCGGCAACCCCGCCAGGCCGAGAGCCAGAGAGCCTACAGCCCAGGCCCCGCCCAGCTTGTAGATGGCATCGGCTCCGGCCAGGTGGGCGGCCGCCAGTATTTCCGGACGAATTGTGAAATCCGGTCCGGGCGGGGAGGCGGCTATTATTTCAGTCACGCCGGCGGCTTTGGCCGGGATGATGTTCATAAGGGCGCTGGAAGGGTAGGTCGCCCGGCCACCGGGGATATAGACCCCCACCCGCTCCAGGGGACGGGTCAGCCGGCCGGCCAGAAGGCCGGGAGAGAATTCCTCAAACCAGGATGAACGTTCCAATTGGGCGGCATGGAATTTATAAATGGCTGCGGCGGCTTTTTTCAGGGCCGCCAGCACTTCCCCAGGCAGAGCCCGATGGGCGGCTTCGATCTCTTCCGCGGAAACCTTCAAGTCGGCCAGGGCCAGCCCGGATTTGAGGGGGCCGTATTCCCGCCGCAGTTCTCCCTCGGGGTCGCCGGTCAAGCGGCTGAGTATGTCGGCCACGGCCGGCCTAAGTTCGGTTTGGGCCGCGGCGGAGCGGGCCAGTATCGCCGCACGGCGGTCAGGGGTCAGCCGGCGCAGAAATTCAACCTCAATCATCGGCCATCCTTAAAAAAGAAACAATTAAAGCCGCATTATATTAGCAAAAAAAAACAGGAAATAAAATATCAAATCATGTGGGCCGTCCGGCCTCCGGGTTCGGACTTTTGGGAGCATAGCATAAAACTAATTTTTTAGGTAAATTTTAGTTCGCGCTCCCCCCCCCCTCAAAAAAGTCTTGACAGGGTGTATTTCAGAGTATATATTTCGTCATAGCCGTATTCCTCTTTCGGCGCGTCTTTTCTACGCGATTCGCCTCTAAACTGAAATCGCCCGAATGAAAAAATCTCTAAAGATTCGTTGATCCGCCAGAACTTCATAATGAACGCCCGCCCAGCTTCCGCCAGGGGCTGAACCGGTATCGGTTTTTAACTAAAACCCACTCCTCCCGGCCTCAGAGACTCCCCCGGAGGGAAGGGGCCGCATTTTAGGGAATCAACAGGAACCAGCATGACTGAAAAGATGGACTTGTCCGACTTGAAGAAAATGAAGATTGGCGATTTGACCGCTCTGGCCAAGGATTTCAAAATCGAAGGGGCCACCAATCTTCGCAAACAGGAGTTGATTTTCGCCCTGCTTCAGGCCCAGACCGAACATAACGGCATGATTTTCGGGGGAGGCGTTCTGGAAACCTTGCCAGACGGCTTCGGTTTCCTCCGGGCGCCGGAATCCAACTATCTGCCCGGGCCGGACGACATCTACGTTTCCCCAAGCCAGGTGCGGCGTTTCAACCTTCGCACCGGCGACACGGTCACCGGCCAGATCCGCCCCCCCAAGGAGAGTGAACGTTACTATGCCCTTTTGAAGGTGGAGCAGTGCAATTTCGAGGACCCCGAAGAATCCAACCGGGACAAGATCCTCTTTGACAACCTCACGCCCCTCTATCCACAGCAACGCATTCAACTGGAGACCGACAGCAAGAACTATTCCATGCGCATCATGGATATGATGACCCCCATCGGCAAGGGGCAGCGCGGCCTCATCGTCTCTCCCCCCCGCACCGGCAAGACCATCTTGCTGCAGAATATAGCCAATTCGATCACCAAGAACCACCCTGAAACCGTACTCATCATGCTCCTTATCGACGAGCGGCCCGAGGAAGTGACCGATATGCAGCGTTCGGTCAAGGGTGAGGTCATCAGTTCCACCTTTGACGAGCCGGCCACCCGCCACGTCCAGGTGGCCGACATGGTCATTGAAAAAGCCAAGCGCCTGGTGGAACATAAGCACGATGTGGTCATCCTCCTGGATTCCATAACCCGCCTCTCCCGGGCTTACAACACCGTGGTGCCGCCTTCGGGCAAGATTCTCTCCGGCGGTGTGGATTCCAACGCCCTTCATCGGCCCAAGCGCTTCTTCGGAGCGGCTCGCAATGTGGAAGAAGGCGGCTCCCTTACCATCATCGCCACCGCCCTCATCGACACCGGCAGCCGCATGGATGAAGTCATCTTCGAAGAATTCAAGGGCACCGGCAACATGGAGATCCACCTCGACCGCAAACTCAGCGACAAGCGAGTCTTTCCGGCCATGGACATCAACCGCAGCGGCACCCGCAAGGAGGATCTGCTTCTGTTGGAAACGGAGTTGAACCGCATCTGGATTCTCCGCAAACTTCTGAGTCCCATGAGCCCGGTGGAGAGTATGGAGTTTTTGCTCGATAAGATACGGGGCACCAAGAGCAACCAGGATTTTCTTGATTCCATGAGTCACTGACCGTTTGAAAAATATACCCGGCCATGGGGACGACCCGCCAATGAACCAGATAAAAAAGGCCCCGGAAAAACATATCCGTGATCTTCTCAAGGAAAAAGACGCCTTTCTGACCACCAGCGAAAAGGTTTACGAGTTCATTCTGCGCCACACCCGGGCTCTGGCCTTCGGCGCGGCGGCGGTTGCCCTGGCGGTCATTGTCGGATTCGCCTATGTCCGCAGCCAGAAGGCGGCGGAAGAGGCGGCTGAGGCGGCCTACGAAGAGGCCTTGGCCGCGGCTTCGCCTGAGGCCCTGGAAAAAATCCAGCATTCCGGTCGACGGGCGGGCCGGCTGGCCGCCCTGGCCTTGATCCGGCTTCATATCGAGGCGGGCGCTCCGGAAAAAGCCCTGCCCCTGGCTGAAAATATGCTTCAAACCCTAAAGCCGGCGGAAATATCCCTTAAACCGCTCCTCCTGGACAATCTCGCCGGCCTTTATGAGACGGTTCAGGATTACCCCAAGGCCGCGCAAAGTTATGAGACCCTGCTGGACTGGCCGTCCCTGTCTGGCAATTACAAGCCCAATGTCCTCTTGGCCTTGGGCCGGGTGCGGAGTGCGGCCGGCCAACCAGAGGAGGCGATGCTGGCCTATGAAGAAGCCCTGGCCACGGCTTCGCCCGAGGCCCTGGAAAAAATCTATCATTCCGGTCGGCGGGCGGGCCGGCCGGCGGGCTTGGCCTTGATTCGGCTTCACATCGAGGCGGGCGCCCCGGGGAAAGCCATACCTCTGGCTGAAAATCTGCTCAAAACCCTTAAGCCGGTGGAAATATCACTAAAACCTAT
>JAITBV010000096.1 GCA_031283395.1 Candidatus Adiutrix sp. | reverse complement strand
TTTAAAATCAATAAGTTGACTATTGCCGGGGGCCTGTTTTTTTGCTTGCCAGATTCTTGCCGACCGTTTGTCGTCTGCCTGCCAATCAAAATACGCAAGTGAGGTGGTTTATGTCCGATCCTGATCTTTCTCAGCCTTTTGAGGCCTTGTGCCCATGCGGTCAAAGTGTCACCTTCACTGTGGAGCAGACTTCAGTTCCGTGTTCTCGTTGCTCCGCCGATGTCGAAGTTGAGGCCTTGATCGCCCAAGTTCTCGAAAAGGGCGGCGCAGAGGCCGACAAGTTGAACGCTGTTCTGAATAAACTCATGTCGGGCTGAGCCTACGCCTTCCCGGCGATGTGGTGGCCAATGGTTCGAAGCCACATAGTGTACAAGTCAAGTATTCGCCTGACACCGCGCTTTGGCGGGGGCTGTTTTTTAAGCGACCTGAAGGTTCTCCTGTGGCGGGTCGCTGATCAGGCCTTCGAGGAAGGCTTGGTTGGGAGTTTTGCCTTTCATGTGACCTTTCACCCAAAAACGAGTTCAGGAAATATGGAGGTCATAAGTCTAGACTGAAAAAGTGAACCACGGGTCCTATAATGCGTTGTTCGTGGCGGTTCGGCGATAGCGGCTGCTTTCACAGCGCGGTTTGACTTTTATAGGACTTAGTGCTATACTTTTCTCCATGTGCCTGTATAAAACCCGCCCCTTTGCCCGTATGGCCAGAAAGGCTGGAATCGCAGATGACGCCCTGAAAGCGTCGGTGGAGGAAATGTGGAAAGGCATTATCCACGCTAACCTTGGCGGCAACGTGTATAAGCAGCGGGTGGCGGCTTCGGGGCGGGGTAAGAGAGGGGGAGGCCGTGTTATTGTGGCGGCCAACCTGCAAGACAGGTGGGTATTTGTCCATTGCTACCTTAAAAAAGGCCAGGATGATATTACGCCTGATGAATTGATTGCGTTCAAAGAGTTTGCCCGCGTATATCTTGGTTTGAGCGGGGAAACGCTCCAAACTGCTGTGGAGCACGGCATTTTAGAGGAAATACAATGAAGGCCAAAAGCGAGGCCCTGGCCTCCGTACATGAAGCGATAGCTGATCTGCATGGCCTTGGATTGGTGGATAAGACGACTATGCGCCGCTTTGACGAGTTATGCCTTGCGGCTGTGCCGTCATACTCGCCCGATGAAATCAGGGCCTTGCGGGAACGCCTGAACATAAGCCAGGCCGTGCTCGCTTCCGTCATCAACGCCAGCCCCAATTCCATTCAGAAATGGGAACGGGGAGCCAAAAGACCTTCCGGCACGGCCTTGAAGCTCTTGAACCTCCTGGACAGAAGAGGGCTGGAATCCGTCATGTAGGCAGTGGGAAAACAAAAGAAGGGCTTTACGGCGGAGTTTTGCTTTTAGGGTATCATTCAGGTCAAATCAGATGCTTGGCGGTGCTGGGGCCTGCTGGGTCTTAAAGAGCGCTTCAGGGTGCCCGCCACTTGGCGAGGTCAGAAGTCTCGGCCTTTCTCCCCAAGCGGGGCCAGCCAGCATTGCGGGCACCTTCCAGAAAGCGTCCCGGTAACCAGTAATGTACCAATGACAGTAAGGGTATAGTTCTTCAATTTGGCGGCTCTGAGATGGGTCGGCTACTCCGCAGACTATAAAGCCGGCATTATACGCTGTTTTGGCGGCAGTCGGACAATCCTCAAAAACGATAATTTCACACGGTTGGAAGCCGAGTCTTTTAGCCGCCGTCAGATAGATATCAGCAAATTTTTTTGAGGCCCCAACGTCATCGCCTGTAATGACAAAATCCAGATACGGCGTGAACCCAAGCCAGGTCAGCGCTTTCTCGGCGATATTTATCGGAGTGAGCGTGGCGAGGCAGGCGGGTATTTCAAGATTATACAGTGTTTTGACAAAATGGAGCGCATGAGGTTTCGCTTGGATTTCGAAAGAATACCGCCGTTCCATTTCTGACGTAAGATTATTCATGACGGAGTCGAAGGATATATGCCCGGTCTGTTTCTTTGCTTCATATATATCGCGGAAAAAACATCTTATTTCCATATAAGTCATGCGGTATAGCTTTTGAAAATCATCTTCGGTCATATGATGGTTCAGCGAGGCCAGTATCTTTTGAAAACCGGTCCTCCACGCGCTGGAAGCCTCGACCAGCGTGCCGTCCAAATCGAATATCACGGCTTTAAAACACATTTTCTCTCCGTTCATTGTCGTCACGATGGCGGCATTAACCCATGCCGCCTTGGGAACGTGATGATTTTAACAAAGGTGCGTGAATTATTGGCTGGATAGGTGTTAAAATTGTGTAAAATCACGGCTTATCTCCCGGATCACGGCGGCCAGGCGACGGATGTCCCCGGGGTAAACTTCGCCGATGCTGCCGATGCGGAAGGTGTCGGTCCGCGAGATCTTGCCGGGATACAGGACAAAGCCCCGGGCCTTGACCTTTAGGTAAAATTCACGGAAATCGAAATCCGGGCTCGGGTATTTAAAGGCTGTTATGATGGGCGACTGCAGGTCATCGGGCAGTAAAGCCTCAAAGCCCAAGGCCCGCATCTCCGCGACCAAGACCCTCTGGTTTTCGGCGTAGCGGGCCTGGCGGCGGGCCAGGCCGCCTTCGGCTTCCAGTTCCTCCAGGGCCTGGAGAAAGGCCCGGACCACATGGGTGGGCGAGGTGAAACGCCATTTGCCGGTCTGGTCCATTTCCCGCCACTGATCGTAGAGGTCCAGGCAGTGGGACCGGGCCAGGCCCCGGCATTTTTCCAGCTCGGCCCGCCGGGCGAGGACGAAGGCGAATCCCGGCACCCCTTGGAGGCACTTGTTGGCGGAACTGATGATAAAATCGAGGTCTTGAGCGTCAAACTCTAAGCCGCCGAAGGAACTCATGGCATCGACTATGAGAGTTTTCCCCCGGTCTTTTATCACCCGGGCCAGATCGGCCAGGGGGTTCAGGAGGCCGGTGGTGGTTTCGCAGTGCACCAGGGCCACGTGGGTGATGGCCAGGTCTTCGGCCAAGGTTCGGTCCACGGTTTCTGGGGCCAGGGCTTCGGTCTCGGGCCAGGCCAGGACCAGGCGGGGCAGCTTAAGTGTTTCGGCCATGCGGACCATACGCTGGCCGTAGGCTCCGTTGGTGAGGATCAGGAGCTTTCCCGCCGGGGGCACGGCGCTTCCCAGAACAGCCTCCACGGCGAAACTTCCACTGCCCTGCATCAGGACCGCCGCAAATTCCGGTTGGCCGGTCAAGCCGACCAGCCGGCGGCGGATATTCTGGACCACCCCCTCGTTGTAATCACTGTCCCAGGTGCACCAGTCGCGCAGGAGGGCCGCCCTGACCGTTTTGGAACAGGACAGGGGCCCGGGGGTCAACAGGAGGTAGGGGTTGTCTGGTATCCGCGGTCCATCCATGGTTTTCCCTTTATTCTTACGAAGGCCCGACGTTTTCAGCCGGGAAAGGCATCCAGCCAGCCCGGCAGGGCGGAGAGGTCGTCCAGGACCCCGGTGGCGCCGGCGGCCAGGTATTGTCCCCGCACGCTTTCAAAACGCGCCTTTTTTTCAGGTTCGGGCAGAGCCTCGAACTCCGCCCGGGTCAAGCCCAAAAGGTTGGAGCCGGCAATGAGTCCGAGGCTGGGGCAGCCCGCGTTGAGACCTTCGGCGATGTCGGCCAGGGTGTCGCCGATCTTGACCACCCCGGATATTGATTCCGCCCCCAATTTCTCCAAGGCCCGCCAGAGCATATAGGGGTAAGGCCGTCCCAGGCCGCCGACCTCGTCCGGGCAGACCAGGGCGTCGGGAGCGTAACCGGCGGCCCGGGCCGCCGGGGCCACCAGTTCCAT
>JAITBV010000094.1 GCA_031283395.1 Candidatus Adiutrix sp. | reverse complement strand
TCCTGAACGGGGCCTTCATTTTCATGGCCGACCTGGTGCGGGCCCTGGGCGAGATGCCGGTGGAGGTCGATTTCGTCCGCCTGTCCAGCTACCAGGACAGCGACACCTCCTCGTCCCAGGTGGTGATGACCAAGAACCTGGAAAAGGAGATCCGGGGCCGCCACGTGCTGGTGGTGGAGGACATCGCCGATTGCGGCCTTACCCTGGCCTGGCTCCTGGACTTCCTGGGCCGCAGGGAGCCGGCCTCTGTCAGGGTGGCCGTGGCCGTGGATAAAAAGGCCCGGCGGAAAGTGCCGGTGCCCCTGGACTACGTGGCCTTTGATGTGGAAGACGGCTTCCTGGTGGGCTACGGCCTGGACTTTGCGGAAAAATACCGCCAACTGCCGGATATTTACGAACTGGACACCTAAGAGGTGGGCATGATCATTACCTGCGGCCAATGCCAGGCCAGATTCAAAGTCGCACCCGAGCAGATCAAGGTCACCGGGTCCAAAGTCCGCTGTTCCCACTGCCTGTCCGTATTTACGGTTTTCCGGCCCGGGGGGCCGGAGGCCGAAGCGGAAGCCCCGGGGGAAACCCCCGGCCTCTTCGGGGATGAGGAGACCGGCTCCCAAAAGGCCCGGCGGGAACGCCGCCGCCTCCTCTACGCCGGCCCGGACGGGGAGGGCGGGGAGGAGGACGACCAGCCGGAGGACGATGGCTGGACCGAAGCCGGCCTGGACGAAACCTCGGGCCACCCGCCCTTAAGGCGCCGGCCCCAGGACCAGCCTTCGGCTGAACAACCAGCGGCCGAACAGCCCTCGGCTGAACAACCAGAGGCCGAGCAGCCCTCGGCCGACCAGCCGGAGGCTGAACAGCCGCTGACAGAGCCCGCGTCGACCGGCCCGGCCGGCGACGACCTGGGCCTGGGCGCCGACCCGACCCGGCCCTTCCCGGATCCCCCCCCGCGCCGGGTGGGCGACGAATTGCCCCCGGTGCCCGGCTCCAACTACAACGGCGAAATCCGCGCGGCCGTCACCAAGGTCAAGGGCCGGCGCCACGGCCTCTTCCTGGGCCTGGCCATTTTCTGCGCCGCCCTGGCCATAGGCCTTTATTACCTGAGCAGCCGGCCCGAACCCCTGGCCTTAAGCGAGGGCGACGGCCCGCCTCCGGCCCCGGCCGCCCCGGGCCTGCCCGCCCCGGCCCAGCCCCCCCCGGCCCAGGCCGCCGGACCCGACCCCCGGGGCATAGAACACATCACCTTCACCCCCAAGGACAACCTGAAGCATTTCTACCGCAAGAACGAAAAGGAAGGCGAGCTTCTCATCATCACCGGCCGGGTGCGCAACAGCTACCCCGAGCCCCGCAGTTTCATCCGCCTCCGGGGACTTTTGCTGGACCAGAACGGCAGCACCCTGGCCGACCGTTTCATCTATGCCGGAAACCTCATCTCCGAGGAAGACCTGACCACCCTGCGCAAAGAGGAGATCATGGCCCTCCTGAACATAAAAGGCGGGAAGAACAACCAGAACATGAACATCGCCCCGGGCCGGGAAGTGCCCTTCATGGTGGTTTTCGACAAGGTTCCCGCCAGCAAGGATGAATACCGCATCATCCCCGTGGGTTCCAGCCCGGCGGATCAATGAAAAACCAATTCGCCGCCTGGCTGGCCAAACAGGGTTGGGGCCTGTTCCGGCGCTTCGACCTGGTCAGGTTCATGGAGCGCCTGGCCCGGCTGGAGCCCGGGGCCGGCTACGCGGCCCGCACCGGGCCCCTGGTCCCCGCCTTCGCCGACCAGGCCGAGGTGGCCCGGCTGGCCGTGGACCTGGCCGAGCGGGCCCTGGCCGGGCGGGGCGAGCCGGTGGGCCGGCGGGAACTGGAAGCCCAGGCCGACATCATATCCTGCCGTTATGACGCGGAACTCCACCAGATGATCCGCGCCTCGGCCGTGAACATCGTCGCCGGGCTGTTCGGGGGCGGGAGCGCGGACCTGGAAGCCCTCTTCCTTTCCCGCGACGGCCGGGAACTGGCCAACCTGCCCCGTCTCCGGGAGGCCCGCCGGGAGGGCCGGGGGGTGGTCTATCTCATCAACCACTCCTCCCATTGGGACGAGTTCATTTTTGACGCCTTTCTGGATATCCACGGCCTGGGCCTGCCCCTGTTCGCCGCCGGCCAGAACATGATGGCCACGCCCTCCCTGGGCCGGCTCCTGATGATCGGCTCTTACGTCATTCTGAGGGCCGGGGCCAGCCGGGCCTATCTCTCGACCCTGTTCCATTTCTGCCAGGCCTTAGGCGAGATGGGCAAGAGCCAGGGCATTTTTTTGGAGGCCTGGTCCGGCGGAGCCAGGACCAGGGACGGCAGCCTGCGCTACCCCCGGCGGCTCATCGCCCTCCAGGGGGCCCTGGCCGCCCGCAACGATGTCTTTGTGCAGCCGGTGGTCCTTAGCTACAGCCGGGTGCCCGAGGACCAGGGCCTGTCGGAGGGGCGCAGCCTGGCCTCCTGGCTCAACGGGCACCGCCTGGGCCGGGAGTTCCTCAAACAGCCCTGGACCCCGGTGGAAAGCCTGTTCCGGGGCCTGTCGGGCCTCTACGGCCGGACCTATGTGGGCCTGGGGCGGGGGCGGCTGGCTTCGGAACTGGCCGCGGAAATGGAGCGGGGCGAGGGGGGGTACCAGG
>JAITBV010000281.1 GCA_031283395.1 Candidatus Adiutrix sp. | reverse complement strand
TCAAATTCCGCGTTGCCCGGGTCTTCGCGTTCCGGGGAATAGACCAGGAAAAAATCAGTCCCTATTTGAAAACCGCGCTTTTCCAGGGGCGGCCGGAGTTCCTCGGCCGTGGTGCCGGGATAGGTGGTGCTCTCCAGGGACAGGAGCTGGCCGGGCCGCAGGTGGGGCAGAAGGCTGCCTAGGGTGCCGGTGACAAAGGGGAGGTCCGGCTCGCGGTGGCGGTGCAGGGGGGTGGGCACGCAGATGATTAGGGCGTCGGCCTCGGAGGCCCGGCGGAAATCGTCGGTCGCCGAAAGCCGGCCCCCGGCCGCGGCCCTTTTAAGGCGGTCTTCCGGGATATGGAGGATATAGCTGCGTCCGGCTTTGATCTCGTCCACCTTGGCCCGGTCCACGTCGAACCCCAGGGTCTGGAACCCGGCCTCGGCGAAGGAGAGGATCAAAGGCAGGCCCACATAGCCCAAACCGATGACGCCCACCACCACGCTCCGGTCTTCTACCTTCCGCAAAAAGGCTGCTTCAAAAGGGGAAACGGACATCAAACATCTCCTGGCGGATTTCGGTTAGTATACTCCAAGGCCGATTGACGGGCAAGCCGGCGGCCGTTATAATTTCAGAAAAATCTCTCAGTAAAAGAAGCGGAAAACCGCCATGCTGACCGGCCGCCCCACCTGGGCTGAAATCGACCTGGGGGCCATCGGACACAATGTCCGGTATTTCAAGACCCTTCTCCAACCCGGGACCAGGCTCTGCGCCGTGGTCAAGGCCGACGGCTACGGCCACGGGGCGACGGCCGTGGCCCGGGCGGCCCTGGATGCCGGGGCCGATCAACTGGCCGTGGCCATTCTGGGCGAGGCCCTTATTCTCCGGGAGGCCGGCTTTAGCGGACCCATCCTGATCCTGGGCTATACCCCGCCGGAAGCCGCGCCCCTGGTGGTCGCCAAACAACTCACCCAGACCATCTGGGATATGGACCAGGGCCGGGCCCTGGCCGCCGCGGCCGAGGCTTTAAACAGCCGGGCCCGGGCCCATTTGAAAATCGACACCGGCATGGGGCGGCTGGGGGTGACCCCGGCCGAAGCCGGACCCCTGGCCGCGGCCCTAAACCGCCTTTCAGGCCTGGACCTGGAAGGGGCCTTCACCCACTTCGCCCGGGCCGACGACCTGGACAAAACCCCGGCTTTGACCCAATTCGCCGCTTTTGAAAAAGCCCTCAAGGCCATTGAAGGCCAAGGCGTGGCCCTGACCAGGCGCCATGCGGCCAACAGCGCCGCCACTATGGACCTGCCCCAGACCCACCTGGACATGGTCCGGATAGGCATCTCCCTCTACGGCCTGGTTCCCTCGGCGGAATGCGGCGGGAGCGCCCCCCTAAGGCCGGCCATGCGCTTCAAGACCCGGGTGGCCTTTCTCAAGGATGTGCCGGCCGGGACTCCTTTAAGCTACGGCGGCGTCTATGTCACCCCCGGCCCGGCCCGCATCGCCACCCTGCCCGTGGGCTACGCCGACGGCTGGACCAGAATGCTCACCGGCCGGGGCGAAGTGGTCATCAAAGGGCGTAAAGTCAAGGTGGTGGGACGTATCTGCATGGATCAGTGCCTGGCCGATGTGACCGGCCTGGAGGGCCTTAAGACCGGCGCTGAAGCGCTGCTCTTCGGCGGCCCGGAACTGCCGGCCGAGGAGGTGGCCGCCCAATTGGGCACCATCAACTATGAAGTGGTCTGCCTGGTCGGCCGCCGGGTGCCCCGCCTCTATCTCTGATCACTGGTCGTCGGGGATATCTTCTTCGGGCAGAAAACCAAGGCCCAGGGCTGTCCATTCGTCGTCCTGGTCTTCCAGGACAGCCTCCTGGCCATCAGGCTCCTCAACCGCGTGTTCCCGGACCGGCTCGATCTCCGGAACTTCAGGTTCCATGACCGGCTCCTGGACCTCCGGAACTTCAGGTTCCACGACCGGCTCCTGGACTTCCGGTATTTCAGGTTCCGGGGCCGATTCCTGGATCGGTTCCGCGGGCTCCGAATCAGGGATATCTTCTTCGCCGGCTACCCGGGCCGTTTCCGGGTCCTCAGTCAGGGCCGGGGGCAAGGGGGGGACTTCAGGCTCCGGAGCCTCGATCTCCTGAATATTTCCCTCGTCAATTTTTTCGTCCTCGAAAAAGCGGACCGAGTTTAATATGGCGTCCCAATAGCCCAGGGCCAGGTCGGCCGAGGAATCCGGGGCGGACAGGAAGATGACCGCCTCCCCTTCCTCTTCGGGCCGCCAGACCGCGGCCAGGCCGGCTTCCGGATCCTGAGTCACTGATTCCTGTCCCGGCCGGCCGGCCAACAAGCGGGGCCCGGAGCGGAGAAGGCGGCCTGGAGGATCATCCGGTTTCCCCGTCTCGGGCCAGGAAATTTCCACAGCCGTTTCCGGGGCGGTAAATTTGACGCTTCCCCGTAAGCGGCAAGTCTGCTCCAGCCTCAGGCGGCCGTGGAGACTGAACCTTTCCCCGGGGCCGGCCCCTTCGTGGCCCCAGGCGTATTTTTCAGCGAACCCTCGGGCTTCGGCGGTGAAAGCCGCTTTTTCCTCTTCCAGCCGGTCCGCCGGGAAGAGCCGGCTCAGGAGCACCGCGCCGCTCTCAAACCCCAAAACCAGGTAGGCCCTGACTTCGTCCGGCCCGTCCTGGACGAAAGCCCAGAGGGCCGGGCGGTCGAAATCGGTCTCGGCCTCGACCAGGCTGAAGGGCGGGGGATCGGCCGGGACCAGGGCGAACAACTGGTCCGTCCGGTCCAGGGGCGGGTGAGGTATCTCCCGGACCCGGGTCAGGCTGGGGGGGCCCGGGCAGAGAAGCTGGAGGCGGCCCGAGGTGGCTTGAAACCCGGCCGGCAGATCGAAACTGATCGAACCCAGGAAATGTCGTTCGGTCGGATCCGGGAGGGGGGGAGAATCAAGGCGGGTCTGCGGCTGGGCCCGGGCCTGGGGCTGTGTCTGGGCCTGGGGCCGAAAATGGATAGCAGCCAAGGCCAAAGCCAGGACCGCCGCCAGGGTCGGTAACGCTATCAAGAAAAACTTGGGTACCTGGCCGTGCCCAGCCATCTTTCACCCCCGGCGGCCGACGGGCCGCCCGGCCGGCCCTGATTCACCAAATTCCCACCGGCCCGTCTATATCTATCGGCCTCCGGAGGGAATTTATAAAATTTTCAGGGACCAGGGGCGCTATAAGCGCCCCTGGTCCCTGAAATGGAGGGTTCAGGTTATCAGAAGGGTTTCCGGAGGACGGCCGCGGAACCAAGTTCCCGCTCTATGGTCAAAAGGCGGTTATACTTGGCGATGCGTTCGCTGCGGGAAGCGCTGCCGGTCTTGATCTGGCCGCAATTGGTGGCCACGACCAAGTCGGCGATGAAAGTGTCCTCGGTTTCCCCGCTGCGGTGGGAGACCACGGCGGTAAACCCGGCCTTGTGGGCCATTTCAATGGCTTCCAGGGTCTCGGTGACCGAACCTATTTGATTGAGCTTGATGAGGATGGAGTTGGCGGCTTTTTCCGCGATGCCCCGGCTCAGGCGCTTGGTGTTGGTGACGAAGAGATCGTCGCCCACCAACTGGGTCTTCTCACCCAT
>JAITBV010000072.1 GCA_031283395.1 Candidatus Adiutrix sp. | reverse complement strand
GCTCATTTCCAGGCCCAAAGGCTGACCGGGGATAAATGACCGGGGAAATCTGGACCGTGGTCCGCCTTTTGAGCGCCACTACTGATTTTTTGGCCGGCAAGGGTTCAAGCACTCCCCGCCTGGACGCGGAACTCTTGCTGGCCAGAGTGCTGGCCCTGCCTAAAATCCAGCTTTACGTCGGCTTCGAACGGCAGGTCGAACCGGGGGAACTTGACCAGTATCGGGAACTGGTCCGGCGCCGGGCTCGACGCGAGCCAGTGGCTTATATCCTGGGCGAAAAGGAATTTTACGGCCTGAAGTTGACAACCACCCCGGCCGCCCTTATCCCCCGGCCGGAGACTGAGCATTTGGTGGATGAGGCTCTGCGTCTGGCCAGAAAACATTGGCCGGATGAAGCCCTTAAGGTGGCGGATATAGGATGCGGGGGAGGGGCCATAGCCTTGGCCTTGGCCGCAAATCTTCCGCAGGCCGAAATCAGCGCCGTGGACATATCGCCGGAGGCCCTGGATTTGGCCCTGGCCAATGCCAGGGCTCTCGGCTTGGAAGGCCGGGTGGACTTCATCCGGGGTGACCTGGCCGCGCCTCTGGCCGGACGGAGCTTCCACCTTGCCTGCGCCAATCTGCCTTATATCCCCGGGGCGGAAATGGCCGGCTTGATGCCCGACGTCAAGGATCACGAACCTCACCTGGCCTTGGACGGCGGGCCGGAGGGTCTGGCTCTCATTCGCCGCCTGGCGGCGGACTCTCCCGGCTTCCTGGAGCCAGACGGCCGGCTCATCCTGGAGATATGGCCGGCCTCCCTGGCCGCCCTGACTGTTTCGGCCGAAGGGGCCGGGTTGGTTGTGGAAGAAGTTCTCCGCGACCTGGCTGGCCACCAGCGGGTGGTGACTCTGGCCCGGAGGCCCGGCAACTGAGGCTTTTAACCGGTATTAACTAATCGGCGAGGGCTTTTTTCACGGCTGCGGCGATATCTTCAATGGTGTAGGGCTTATTGACGAACTGGCCGGCGCCCATGGCTTGGGCCTTGGCCACTTCTTCACTCTCAGCCATGCCGCTGGCAATGATGGCCTTCTGATGAGGCTTGAATTCCATGATCAGGCCGTAGGTTTCCCGGCCGTTGATGCCGGGACGCATGATCATGTCCAAAATGACCAAGTCCACATCCTGTTGTTTCAGATATTCCACAGCGGCTTCTCCGGAGGGCACGGCAACCGGGGTGTAGCCCAGCTTGGTGAGCATCTTGGTGGCCAGTTTGCGCTGGATGTCCACGTCGTCCACCACCAGGATGCGCTCGCCCCGACCCTGGAACCCACCCAAGTCTTTCTTTTTGGCTGCGGCGGCGGCCTGTTCCGCGATATTTTTGAAATAGAGGCTGAATATGGTTCCTGCCGGGCCGGTTTCCAGCGCCAGGTAGCCATTATGGTCAATCATGGTGTTCCAGACAATGGCCAGCCCCAGGCCCGTGCCGCTACGTTCCTTGGGTTTATTGGAATAGAAAGGCTCGAAAATCTTGTCCACGTCCTGGGCGGAAATGCCGGGCCCGTTGTCAGCCACCGCTATCTTGGCGTAGTGGCCCGGATCCACCGGGTTCGAGCCCTGATAGCCGGGCAATTTCCCGTCTAAGTCGACCAGGCCGGTCCGAATTTTGACCACCCCATCGGTCCGTTCCCTGGGAAAAGCCTCAAAGGCGTTGGAAACGAGGTTCATAACCACTTTGGAGAGATGGATGATGGAGCCGTTGATGTGACCGGACTCCGGATCAAGTTCCAATTCTAATTTTATGGCCGGGAAAAGATCCTGAAGTTTCCTGCATTCCGGTGAATTGGCGTAGCCGGTGATGATTTCATTGACCGCCAGGCTGGACTTGGCGCTGGCCACACCCCGGGCAATGGTCACCAGGTCCTTGACCACGGCGGCGGCCCGCTGCCCGGTATCAAGCATCTCGTTCAGAGCGTCCTTCTGTTTGTCGGTTAGGTTAGGGTCCATCAACAAGAGTTGGGGATACCCTATGATGCCGGAGAGGATGTTGTTGAGGTCATGGGCCACTTCGGCGGCCATCAGCCCCATGGCCTCCATCTGGGTGGAGCGTGACAGCTTCTCCTGAAGGATCAATTTCTCCTTTTCGGCGGATTTAAGGGCGGTGACATCGGTCAGAACCAGAAGAACGAAGGTGGACGCGGCCAGGGTGATGGTTTTGCCAAAGACCAGGAAGGTCAACGGACGGCCTTCGGCGTCGTGACCGGTCAATTCACGGCCGGCGACCGAGCCTTCCTCCTGGAGGAGTCGCCACAGGTCCAACCTGGCATCGATAGACAGGAAAAAACTGTCTTCCAGGGGCCGGCCCAAGGCTTTTGTGAAATCAAGGCGGGAAAATTTCAGGTATTCTTCGTTGGCGTTCACCAGCACCCCTTCCAGGGTGGATATGGTTATGACCTGGGGCGAAAGATCGAAAATAGTTTTGAATTTTAGTTCACTCTCCCGCAAAAGGGTGGTGGCCTCCTGGCGTTGCCTGATCATATGGTTGGCGGCCACCGCCAGCCGGGCGAATTCCTCGAAAGGTTGATCGGCAATGTTTATTTCCCTGGAAGTATCGGCGGCCTGCTCGAAAAAGGCGAAGAAAGCCGAGAAACTGCGGGCGGACCGGACGGCCAGGAGGCGGGAGGTCAAGAGCCCGGCCAGGAGCAGGACGATGGAAATGGAGGCGATGTTGCTTATCTGCCGTTGGACGCTTTCGGCCAGGGCGGCCTGCCGCTGGGCCAGGACGTCATCCAAATCATTGAAATAAAACCAGGTCACCACTACCCAGTGCCAGGCGGGAATGGCCCGGTAGTAGGCGATATATTCGTTTGTTTTGCCGTTTTGGGGGGTGGCTGCGGTGTAGGGGATAAAGTCCTTGGACCGATCTTTGGCTCCTCTGATTATTTCGGAGATAAACCTTATAAAATTCTGGTCGCCGCCCTCGGCATAGACGTTTTGACCGATCCGGTCAAATTCGGGATGGGCCAGGATGTCGCCGTCATAATTGAGGATCATCAGGTAGGTGTCTTCAGGCATGGTCATGTTGGCCGCCCAATCCACCAGTTCGGTCCGGATGCCGGAGCCCCAGGCCTCAAGGTATTCGCCGGTGCCGATTATCCAGTTGAAAGGTTCAAATAGTTTCAAGTAGACGACCTGATTTTCACCGTGGTCACCCCCCTCAGCCCCTTTCAAACCTTGGATATTGTTGTAGCGGAAAAATCCCTCCTTGTTCAGGCTCAGGTTATTGACCACGTCCAAAAAGGCGGCCGGATTGGAAAAATCGTTGGAGTCCATCCATTGGAGGGTGGAGCCGTTTGAGCCGTAATCCACGGAACTCAAAAGTTGTTGCCCGGAGAGAGTAAAAACGTAATACTGACTGCGGTTGCCGGTTGAACTCAAGCCCTTCAAGGCGGCCAGTATGAGGCGTTGGATCACGGCCTGGTTTTCCGGCGCGATCAAGGCGGAGGAGTTCATGGACTCCACCAGATTGTAGGCCTCATGGACCCGTTCCCGAATGGCTTTGAGGAATTGTATTTCGCTGGACTGCCGCTGGGCCTCCATGTAACCGCAGATGCGGCCGGTCTCCAGGCTGATGTAGGTTTTCCGGTTGTCTATGAATTCCCGCCTGAGCCTAAGACTCTCGTCTTTCGACCTTTGCGCCTCAAATCGTATCCACAGGGCTCCGATCAGAAGAATGGAGACCAAGGTGACGCCTGACAGGAGGAGGGCGATTATCTGGGTCAGTCTGCGCTTGGGTTTCACTTGTCTCAGCCTGACTGTAATTAGTCCGGAATGTTCAGGATAATTTTTTATTTTAAAGCCGGAGACTGTAAAAAGCAAGCCAGGGGGGTTATTTGCGAGCTTCCACATCGTAATGAGAGAAGTGCATGGCAAATGAGCCGCGGCCCTGGGTCAGGGACCTTATGGCCGTGGAATAGCCGAACAGTTCACTCAAAGGGGCCAGGGCCGTCAGCACTTTGAAGCCGCTCTGTCCGGTCATCTCTTCCACCCGGCCTCGCCGGGCAGCCAAATCGCCAATGATTTCACCCAGGAATTCATCAGGGATGGTGATTTCCAAACGCATCAGGGGTTCCATAAGGGTGGGTGCGGCCCGGACCAGGGCTTCACGCAGGGCCAGGCTCACGGCTGTGCGGACCACAGCTTCGCTGTCTTCTCCTTCGCCCAATTCCAGTTCGGTCAGTCCGGCCTTGATATCCAGAAGTGGGAAACCCTGAAGGGGGCCGGAATGGCCTCCTTCGGCCAAGGTGGTCAGGGCGGCGGCCAAGAGCGGCTGGGGTATGGTTTCCGGGGCAGCTAGGCAGTTTTCGAACTGATAGCCATCCCCTCGGGGCAGGGGGGCGACGGTCACGATGGCCTTGGACCAGTGGCGGGCTCCGCCCAGGTCCCGGTCGAACAAGCCTTCGCCTGCGGCGGATTGACTGATGGTCTCCCGGAAGACTACCTGGGGTTTGCCGGAGCGCACGTTCAGGCCGAATTCGCGGGCCAGACGCTGGGTCAGCACTTCCAGGTGCAATTCGCCCATGCCGGAGATGATGGTTTGCCCGCTCTGGTCATCCACTTTGGCTTTGAAGGTGGGGTCTTCCTCGGTCAGTTTGGCGAGGGTATCGGCCAGTTTGTCCAGGTCGGCCGAATTCTCCGGTTCCAGGGCGATGGATATGACAGGCTCGGCCGCCTGGATGGATTCCAAAAGCACCGGGCGGTCAGGTGAGCAGATAGTGTCGCCGGTGCCAGCCGATCGGAGCCCCACTATTCCCACCAGATCGCCCGCCCTGGCTTCTCCGATGCGGTCGCGCTTGCCGGCGTGAACACGCAGGATGCGGCCGATTTTATCTTTTTGGCCCGTGCGGGGATTAAGCACCTCGTCGCCTTCGGCCAGACGGCCGCTGTAGAGGCGCAGAAAACTCATCTTTCGCCCCTGGTCAACCATTTGTATTTTGAACACTAGGGCGGCCAAAGGCGCTTTTTCCCTGAATTCAATCAGGAGAGGGGCGCCCTTGGTATCTTGAGCGGTCAAAGGCGGTAAATCGGACGGGGAGGGCAGATAATCCACGATGCCGTCCAACAGGGGCTGCACCCCTTTATTGCGCAGGGCCGCCCCGCAGAAAACCGGTACCAGCCTGAGACCCAGGGTGGCCCGCCTGATGGCCGCCCTGAGCCTATCTTCCGAAGGTTCCCGGCCTTCCAAATAATCTTCCATGATCTCATCATCGTTTTCGGCCAGGATCTCCAGCAGAGCGGCCCGATCCGACTCCAGGGCCGCGGCCAAATCCGATGGTGGCCCTGTCTCCTTCATCTTCGCCCCAAGGTCATCATTGTCCCAAAAATAAACTCGGCGCCGGAGAACATCCAGAACACCTTTGAAATTTTCTTCCTGGCCGTAAGGCCGGGTCAGGACCAAGGGCACGGCTCCAAGCTTGGTTTTGATCTGAGCCATGACCTGGTCGAAATCGGCGCCCACGCGGTCTATTTTATTGACAAAGACCAGTTTAGGCACACCGTGGCGGTCGGCTTGGCGCCAGACCGTCTCCGACTGGGGTTGGACTCCGCCCACGGCGCAAAATACCCCCACCGCGCCGTCAAGGACCCTGAGGCTTCTTTCTACCTCAATGGTGAAATCCACATGTCCGGGGGTGTCGATGAGATTCAGGCGGGCATTTTTCCAGTCGCAGGTGGTGACCGCGCTCATTATAGTTATGCCCCGGGCCTGCTCCTCGGGTGTAAAGTCCATGGTGGCCTCGCCGTCATGGACTTCGCCGAGCTTGTGGGTCCGGCCGGTGTAATAGAGTATCCGCTCGGTGAGGGTGGTCTTGCCCGCATCGATATGAGCGATTATGCCGATGTTGCGGATTCCCCCGCTCTTGCGTTCCGTGGCCATGCTTCAACCAGCCGTATTCAGATGTTCAGTCGCCGGCGGCATGACCGCCGGGGCCGTTTTTTCAGCCTTTAATCTTGGCCAAGGCAGCCGCCACGCCCTTTTCCACGGCCGTTTCGATTATCCGGCTCAGTTCCCTCGTGGTTTCTGGCGTCAATTCCCCGGAAATTTCCGGATCCCCCAAAAGTCCCGGCTCAAGCCAGCCGGTTTCAGTCTCAGATTGGCCGACGGGAAAGATGTTCCCGTTTCCCAGGGGTGCATCCATATCCAAGTCTTCCAGCAGGAAAGCCTCTTCGGTTTCCAGGTCAGCCTGAACGTCGGTCGGTTGCGGGGCGGGATCAGGCCTTTCCCAGGTCGAGCCGATATCGCGGCTTGGCATCTCGGCCGACTCTTCGCCGGTCCACGGATCGTCAGGCGGGGTCAAAGCCGCTTCCACTTGGTCGAAAATGGCGTTCAATTCCTCATCAAGGTCGGCTGATAGCCTGACCAGGTCTGAATCATTCCAGGGTTTGTTCACTGTGCGGATTCCTCCACTTGGGCCGGGATTTCCAGAAATTCGGCGCGCCAAACCAGGGCCAGGCGTTCCAAATCGGACGGGTCGCCAGGGTCGATTTGAAACAAGTTCAGAAAAAAAATCCGCCGCTCGGCCAAAATCAGGGAGGCGAACACCGTATAAACTGTTTTCCCCTCAACATGACGGCCGTCTTCTCCGGCCGGACCGATGGTTGTCCTGAAAGTCACCGCTCCTGATGCGGGCGGGCCTAACGGTTCCCCGGGAGGCAAGAGGGCGGTCGGGACATCCTCTGGTTTGGCCGGTATTTTCTGATAAAAAGCCGGCCAATCGCTCAGGTCTGGCGGGTCAGGGCCATCGTCAAGTGAAAGGTCGTAGATGACGGCGTAAAAGCTCAGATCAATGGGAGCCCGGCCGTAAATTTTGTCATAAAAGGGCTTCCAGCTCTGGACTGGGGCGAAGATGGCCAGGGTTTCCGCCCCGGGAGGTCGCAGAAGGGACAGCATTTCATCCAAATCGTGGTCTTGCCCGTCCACCCTGCCCCAGCCGGCCGGACCTAAAAGAAGTGATGGCTTCTCAGCTGCTCCGGCCGCCCAGACCGGCGCCAACCATATCAAGGCCAGAAATGGCAGAAAGAGGCTCAATTTACCGGTCTTCATCATGGCAGGGACACCACTTCAAATCCCTCCGGCGGCGCGAGAGTAAAGAGGCCCGGGTCCAGCTTCGGCCCCAAACTCACTTCGTCATAGGTCAACCTGAGAAATTGTTTCGCCCATTCCGCTTCCATCGAGGTGGGGAAGGGCATCATAAGGCCGGGTTCGTTCTCGCGGGGCACATCCTGAACCGTGAGGTATCTGAGGGTCAGGTCCGGTCGGCGGGCCGGGCCGCGCGCGGCGGTCAAAATCACAGCTCGCTCTGGATCCTGGTCCAGGCCGCCGCTCAGCTTCAGGCGCCAGACATCGCTTTCACCCTCCGAGGTTTCGGCCGGGGTGATGATAAGTTCCGTATTCCTCTCGCCCACAGCCCGGGCGCCAGCGGCCGCTGGCCGGACCGTCGAGCCGCACAACAGGGCTACCAATTGTTCCTGGGCCATTTTGATAGGCAGAAGGCGGGCGAAGTTTTCATCCGTAGCGGCCCCGGTGAAATATTGCCTGGCCCCGTAGAACAGGCCGGTCAACCGGCCTTCGGCCGAAGCCAAGCGAAAGGCGGGCCGGCCGGCCGGATCAAAAGCGGTGAACAAGAGCCGGTCCGGCTTCAGAATCAGGACCTCGAAGCGGAAAAACGTGCGGCGGCGCCCGTCCTCATGGCTGACCGCGCCTCGGGCGGCCAAGGTCCTGAGGCTTTCACTCCTTTGGTAAAGCCCTCGAGCCAGATCCATGGCCGGACCTTCGGCCGACCTGGGGGCCACCTCAAGGTGACCGGCACAGCCGGCCAATTCGGCAACCAGCACGGCCAGAACGGTCAGGCGGACCAGAAAGGCCCGCCGATCACCGGGCCAATTTTTTGATTTTTTCATTCAGCTCCTCCTGGTTGGCGAAACCACCCGCCAAGGCCTGCCGATAGGCGTCCAAGGCCTCTTGGTTCCGGTCGAGGGCCGCGAGTACATCACCTAGGTGATCCAGCACCACCGGATCCCGGCGAGAAAGAGGGACGGCCCGTTCCAAAAGGGGCAGAGCCTTCTGAGGTTGACCCATCTGGTAGTGGACCCAAGCCACGGTGTCCAGAATATAACCCTGGTCTGGTTTCAGGGTGTCGGCCTTTTCTGCCATAGCCAGGGCCTCGACCAGATTTTCCCGTCGTTCAGCCCAGGTGTAAGCCAGGAAATTAAGCGCATCGGCGTGGGAAGGGTTGAGGTTGATGGCTTGGCGCATGGATTCGATGGCGGCCGGTTGGCGTCCGAGGCGATCCTCCAAAGTCCCAAGGCGGAAAAGTATCTCCGCTTCGCTGGGGAAGATGCGCCCGTCTTCCTGAACGGCCGGGCGCCGTCGCCTGGTCTTGCCCTTCTGAAAAATCTGATTATGTTGCCGCTGTTTTATTTCCGGCCCGAATGTTTCAACAGTCCGGGCCAGAACAGTCCGGGCCTTCTCCAATTCGCCTAAGCGCTCCAGGAAGTGTGACTCGGCCAGCTTGAGACGCAGGGAATCAGGCCTGAACCTGGCGGCCTCTTCAATCAGGGACAACGCCTGCCTGTCGTCCCGGTCTTGAATGGAAGACGTAAGAAGGAGACGCGCCTCCACATAAAGTGATGATTCCGGCTCAATGGCTTCAAGAAGTTCGGCTGCCCGGGCGGCTTCGGCCTTGCCTCCGGCTTCCTGTCGCTCCATAAGAGCGGAGGCCAGAAGATAGGAGGCCCGGTCATGCCCGGGCCGGGCTTTCAATACCGCTTCAAATTCACCTATGGCTTCGTTAGGGCGCTTTATTTCCATGTAGATCAGGCCAAGCTTGAGTTTGAGATCAAGCTCGTCATACTCCGGGCCCTCGCCCGACTTCAGACCGGCCTCATGGCGGAAGCGACTCTCTTCCAACAGGATTTCGGCCGCAATTTTTTCTGCCTCCGCCCGGCGGCCGGTTTTAAGTAACAGCCTGGCCAGGCCGTTTCGGGCCGCCTGGGGACGGAACTTCATCAGGTGGCGATAGGTCTTCTCCGCTGATTTGGGCTGGCCTGTTTCTTCATACAGTCCGGCCAGATCATCAAGCGCGTCGGTGAAGTCCGGATCCTTCTTCAAAGCAGCCACCAAGGCTTCAATGGCCTCTTTTTTGCGATTGAGGCGCTGGTAAAAATGCCCCAGGTGATAAAAGGAGACCGCACCAGGGTCAGCCACGGTCAGACGTTTGAAGAATTTTTCCGCTTCCCGGTGGCGACTACTGTCAAAATACAGAGTTCCCAGCCAGTAAAGGGCCTCTGGGTTGCCCGGGGTCAGTTCCAAAACTTTCAAGTATTCCATCTCGGCCGTTTCCCGGTCGCCTTCAGAGCCAGCCAGCCAGGCGGTCAAAAGGTGGGCCATTGGTTCTTCCGGGTCCAGGGTCATGGCGGCCCTGGCGTATTTCAAAGCGTTCCGGTTGTCGCCCGTACGGGAATAGAGCCTGGCGGCTTCCAGCTTTAAACGGTATGAACCCCGCCCCAGATCGGCAGCCTTGACCATGGCCTTCAAAGCCGCGGCATCATTCCGGTTCAGCTCTTCGTAGGTGGACTTGAGAAAGTAATAGTAGCGGTCGGCCTCGAAACCGTCATCGCCCATAGCCTCCCGAGACGCACCGACTAGGCCGGCGCCCAGGATTATTAACGCCAAGAGGCGTATCCCGGCGCTTTTCCCGGCAGATGTGATCCTGACCACAGGGCGGCTCCTTTCCAAAAACACCCGAGGCTCCCTGAATGAATTGATCCAGGGAAGCGGCTCCTAATCAAGCTCCGTTCCTTCCAGATCCGGCATTTCCCGGCGCAAAAAAACCAGGAGGGTCTTTTTAAGCCTCTCTTCCAGCTGGCGGACCCGTTCCCGGCTGATGCCGAATTCTTCTCCGATTTCCTGAAGGGTGACCGGGGTCTCCGCCAACAGGCGTTTTTCCAGAATCAGGCCCTCACGTGGCGACAGAGCCGTGCGGAATTTTTCCAGCTTGGCTTTCAGGAGTTCATTCAACTGTAGTTGGGCCAGGAGATGATCGGCCCCGGGTATGTCAGCCGGCAGTAAACTGCTCTGGGTCTGGTCGGTGTCCTGACTTAGAGGGGCATCCAGAGAAATCTCGCGGCCGGCCGAAAGTCGCAGATCCATTTCTTCGACTTCGGCTTCACCCACGCCCAGTCTTTCCGCCAAGAGTTTGGGAGCCGGGGTCAGGCCTTCCTTGATTATCTTGTCCCGCTCCTTGCGCAGATTGTAAAAGAGCTTGCGTTGGGATTGGGTGGTGCCTACCTTGACCAGGCGCCAGTTGTCCATGATGTACTTCAGGATATAAGCCTTGATCCAATAGGAAGCGTAATAGGAAAATTTGACTCCCCGGCCGGGGTCGAATTTTTTCAGGGCTTGCATTAGCCCCACGTTGCCTTCTTGGATAAGGTCCAACAAGTTGTTGAGCCAGTGACTTTGAAAGTCCATGGCGATCTTGACCACCAGCCGGAGATTGGAAGTTATGATCCTCTGGGCTGTTTCCGGGTCCGCTGTCGCCTTGTATGATTTTACCAGGCGATTTTCTTCCTCCCGGCTCAGGAGCTTGAATTGGCGCACTTCGGCCAGATAGGCCCGTAATGGGTCGGTGGCCGGGGGCGGGGCCGGCGTCAGGATGGCCGGAGGGGGAGCCGGGATTTTAGGCGCCGGCGGTGAGGCGGCCTTTCTTTCGGCGGGTGGAACGGCCGGAGTTTTAAGCGCTGGCGGTCCGGCCGTATATTTGGTAACAGGCGGACCGCCTTGAATTCTCCGGGCCGGAGGGGCGCCTGGATTTCTTTTGGCCGGGGGGGCCGCTTCCGGTCTTCCGGCCGGCAAGGTTTGGTCGCCCGAGTTATTTTTGCTGGCTTCACCGGTCATATATGAAAAGCTCGTCCCCCCGCCCCGGCGCCCGCGGCTTTCCGGACCGACCAGGAAAAGCACCGGAATATTTAAGCTTATACCTAAACCGGCCCCGTGTCAACCTTAAGCGACCACCCACAATAATTCGTCCGGATTCTAAAACCGTCTTGGGAAGATGCCAATAAGGATTTGATTGAGGTCGCTTTTTCCCGGCCGATATTATAGCGCCGGAGCTGAAGTTTGGCAAACCAATGCTCTGGTCTGGCCGGGTTCCTTCTTGATAATTAAATATAAATGGTATATAATAGAAATGGTTTTGACTGGGTTGCTGCCGCGGTTAAATATAGAATATCTCTCCAACACAACGGGAAGGGGCTGGTCATCTTATGCAGATCATCTTCATTACCCCTGAAGCGGTCCCTTTCTCCCGAGTGGGCGGTTTGGCCGATGTTTCCTTTTATCTGCCCAGATCCCTGGCCCGCCTGGGCCACCAGGTGATGGTCATCGCTCCCAAGCATAGAAACGCCGGCCAGATGCCCTTGGAAGAAATTGATTCCTGGCGTTCGGAGATCGATTTGTCTATCTCAAGGCGCGAAGCCCGTTTTTTTAGGAGCGACACCGGTGAGGGGCATCAGGCGGTGCTGATAGGTTGTGACGAGCTTTTCGACCGGCCAGGCATTTACGGCAACGAGTTCGGCGATTACGACGACAATGCCGAGCGCTTCATCTTCTTTTCCCGGGCCGCCCTTCAAGCCGCTGATCGGCTGGCCCAGCCGGAAGAGGAGGTGGTCATCCATTGCCACGATTGGACCACCGGCCTGGTGCCGATGTACCTGAAAAGCTGGCGGGGGCAATTCCCCACCCTTGGCAGAGCCGGCACGGTCTTCACTTATCACAACCTGGCCAACCAGGGCCTGTTTCTTCACTATGATTTTGCCCTGACCGGGCTGGACTGGAATCTTTTCACCAGCGAGGGGCTGGAATTCCACGGCCGGATGAATCTGACCAAAGCCGGCCTCCTAGCTGCGGATTACCTGACCACCGTCAGCCGGAAATACGCCCAGGAAACTCTGACTCCCGCCATGGGCATGGGTTTGGAAGGAGTTCTCTTAAGCCGTCAGGACCGGCTCATACCGGTGCAGAACGGGATTGACTACACCCAGTGGAATCCGGCCGCCGATGCCCATCTGGCGGCCGTCTATTACCCGGGCGATCTTTCCGGCAAGAAAAAGTGCCGGCTTCACCTGGCCGAACTTTTCGGTTTCTCCGACTCCGGATTGCCTACGGTCTCCATGGTCTGCCGTCTCCTGTCCCGCAAAGGTCTTGATATAGTGGTCAAGGCCATGGACCGCATGATGGACTTGCCGATAAACCTGGCCCTTATGGGTTTGGGGGAAACCCATTATCAGGATTTTCTGGCTGATTCGGCCGAACGCTGGCCGGGCCGGCTGGGCTACAAAAGGGCCAACGACCAGGTCCTTCTGCGCCATATACTGTCAGGTTCGGATATCTACATAATGCCTTCGCGTTTCGAACCCTGCGGCCTGGAACAACTTTACGCCTTAAGTTACGGTGCCATCCCGGTGGTGCGCGGCACCGGCGGGTTGGAGGACACCGTGGTGGACCTGGCGGTCAACCCGCGGGAGGGGACCGGCTACAAATTCAACGAGTATTCAGCCGAGGCTTTTCTGGAGGTCCTGGGCCGGGCCGTCCGCGATTTCAACGATCAGGACCGATGGGTGGATGCCGTCCGGCGGGGCATGGCCTGTAATTTTTCCTGGGACAGTTCCGCCGCGCTTTACGAGATGGTCTACAGGAAAGCCTTGGATGCGGCCGGGAAGCGCGTTTAAATATGCCCCATTCCGCCAAAATGGATACGGCTGCCCTTTTGGCCAAGCTGATCAAGCTTTCCAATTCCAACACCCAGTTTGAATTGAAGGTCACCAGCTTTCTGAACACCATCTCCTGGGAGCGGGATCTGGAATACGCCATTCTCCTGACCCTGGGCAGCGATCTGAAACATCTCCAGCCTCTATGGCTGGCCGATTCCACCTTCCCCCGTCTCGGTCCCGTAGCCGCGGAAGGCAATATCATAGGCCGCTGTTTGACCGGCCGTCAGATTCTTCTGGCCGACCAGGACGATTTGTTGGGTCTGCCCCGCGACTGGGCCGCCTTCGTCGCTCCGTTCGGCGATGGCTTGATGGTCACCCCCTTAGGTGACGACAAAACCTGCTACGGCGTGCTTTTGCTTTTGCGCCGGATCTACCAGCCGCCTAATTCTCACCAGTCTCTCGTGATGGAGGCCGTGGCCAGCGAGTTGACCATCGCCATCAAGAACGTCAGGCTGGCCACCGACACCCGCAAGCGCCTGAGCATCCTGAATGTCTTAAGCGACCTGGGCCGCACCCTGTCCTCGACCATTGACGTGGAAAAGGTCATGAGCATGATTCCCCAGATCGCCTCCGGCATCTTCCTGGCCGACGGATGCACAGTCAACATTCTCGACGAAGAGGGTCAACACCTGATTCTGGCTTCGCAATATGGGCTCATCCCCCCGGCCTATAATTTCGAACGCTACCATTATTCCCGCAAATTGCCTTCATCCGTGGCCGCGGCCCTGTCCCGCCAGACCAGTTTCAGCGGTCTTCTTAAGGAGGATCCCTGCGCCATGGACCTTTCAGATGCCGAAATGATGGGCACCATAATCAGTTGCCCATTGATTTTTCAAGGCCCTCATCAGGGCAGCATTTCCCTTTTCAACAAACTGGGCGGCCAGGGTATCCAGCCGGACATCGCTCCCCGGCTTTTCGACCGCGACGACTTCGAGTTGTTGTTTTCCATGAACAACATTATTTCCGGGGTTCTGGAAAACGCCATAACTTTCCGGAAAGTTGAGAGCCTGGCCAGGACCAATGAGAAGATCATCACCTACCTCTCGATCCTACACGAAATTTCCAGCGCCATGATGACCACTGTTCGCTATGACGAACTGGTCTGGATTATCATAAGAGCTCTGACCGAACCCCGGGGCCTGGGTTTTGACCAAGTGTTCATTCTGCTTCTGGAGGAAAGCGAGGAAGACCATCCGTCAACTTTGGTCAGCTCCGCCTTCTGGACCTACGGACAATCCGATGAAGAACCAGTCCCCGAGGGAGGTCTGGCCGAACTTTTGAAAAATCCTTCCAAGGAAGAGGCCACCCGTATGCTCCAGCGGGGCATGGATATGCGGGTCCGGATTCCGATTTTCCCCGAAAGTCCCCGTCTTTTGTCGAGGGTGGTATTGGAAAAGAAGGCCATGCTGGGCTTCCGGGCCTTCGATAATGAGCAGGATGAACGGCTGAGAAATTTCGGTCTTAAAGCCTACGCCGCGGTACCAATGGTGGCCAAGAACCGGGAAGTTGGTGTCATTGCCGTGGACAGATCATTAAGCGGTGAACCGCTGACTTTGGGCGACCTGCGCGATTTGACCATGCTGGCCAACCAGGCCGGGTTGGCCATTGAAAATGCCAGGCTCTATGATGACCTGGAACAGGCCAACCGCACCCTCTCCCAGGTGCGGGGACGGCTGATAGACGCTGAAAAGGCGGCGGCCCAGGGTGAAATGGGCACCCACTTGGCCCACGAAGTGCGCAATCCCCTGGTCTCCATCGGCGGGTTCACCCAACGGCTCCTGAAAAAAATGTCCGAGGACGACCCGCTCCGCAAATACGCCGAGGTCATCTGGGAAGAGGTTTCCCGGGTCAACAAGGTTCTAAACAACATTCTGGACTATTCCCGTAATACTGAAGGCCTGATGCGGGAATTCCGACTGGAGGACAAGGTGGCTGAGGCCATCGGCACCCTCAAGCATGAGATGGAGCGCAAAGGAATAGCCCTGGAATTTGCGGCCGACCCCGAGTTGCCGCCGGTCTCCGCCGATGACAGCCAGGTCATGCACATCGTCCTGAACATCATTTACAACGCCTCTCAAGCCATGAGCCCGAGCGGCGGGCGCATCCATATCCGCCTCTTCGAGACCCGAGCGGACGATGAATCTTACGTGGCCTGTGAAATAACCGACACCGGACCAGGCATCCCTCCGGATATTCTGCCGGACATCTTCACTCCCTTCTACACCTCCAAAAGCGACGGCACGGGCCTGGGGCTGGCCATAGTAAAAAAAATCGTGGAACGCTATAACGGCCGCATACAGGTTTCCAACCACCCGTCTCATATTCCGGACAGCGGCGCCTCCTTCACCTTCATGTTTCCGGAGGTTCAGTCCGGGGCTCTCAAAATCCCCCCCCCAGGTCAGGAATGACCGTTTATGGATATGGTTATCAGGGCCTGGCTTCTGAATCACCGAGTCCTCGTATTTCTGCTGTTGAGCCTGGTCAGCCAGTTCTTGAGTTGGCGGCTGTGGTTGAGGCAGACTGACCAGCCTGGGTTGCGACTGCTGATCCACCTGATTTTCATCATCTTCAATCTTGGCTGGCTGCACTTACTCGGAGTCGTCCATTACGGCCAACCCGTCGGTCAGGCTTGGGCTTGGCTGGACAGACCCAGCCTGGCCTGGCAGATGTTCCACCTGTTGGTGCTCCTGCCAGCGGCGGCCCTGGCTTCGGCCGGTCTCGGCCTGTTCCATTTTTTCGCCCGCCGCCGGAAGGGCCAGCCGCGCCGGCCGGCCATGAACTTAGAGGCGGGACGACGCGATTTTCTTAAAACCGCCGCCGGAGCCAGCCTTATAGGTCTGACCGGGTTGGTCGGTTATGGGGTCGGACGCCAGGGGCGGCCGCCTGGCCTCAGACGACTGGTCGTCCATATACGCGATCTGCCCGCGCCTCTGGACGGCTTGGTCATTGCCCATATAAGCGATATCCACCTGGGGCTCTGGTTCAGCCAGGCGGAACTGGGACGGGCTCTAGACCTGGCTGCCGCCGCCAAACCCCATCTGGCTGTCTTTACCGGAGATTTGGTGGACCGTGACCCGGAATTCGCCCGACTGTATCACGAACCCCTCAAGGCCCTGGCCAGGGTCCCCCACGGCGTTTGGGCCGTTCTGGGCAACCATGACCACTACACCGGGCCTGAACGCATCGCCGGGCTTTTGGACGGGCACGGCCTGACCATGCTCGTCGACCGGCGAGTAAATCTGCCGGGCCTGCCGTTGACCCTGGTGGGGCTTGATGACCAAGGAGGCCGGTGGACCTGGCTGGGTGAAGCGGAGGCGCTGGACTTTAAGGTCGTCACCGGACCTCCCGCCCGGCCGGGCGATCTTAAACTTTTGCTCAATCATCGGCCGGAAGGTTTTCCCCAAGCCGCCCGGGCCGGTTTCCAACTCTACTTGGCCGGACACACCCACGGCGGCCAATATCAACTGCCTTGGGACAGCCAAAGTAATCTGGCCTCAGTTTTTTTCAAGTATTCCAGCGGACTCTACGGACAGGAAGGCGGCTGGCTCAATGTAAATCGGGGTTTGGCCGCCGTGGGGGCGCCTTTTCGGCTATGGGCCTGGCCGGAGATAGATATTCTGACTCTGAAAAAAATTTAGGCCGATTGCCTTTAAACGGCCGAAAAGTTATACTTAAAAAATTGCGGCCCGTCAGAGAGGCCGCCCTGGAATTTTTATGGATCATATTCGCAATTTCTCCATCGTGGCCCATATTGACCACGGAAAATCCACCTTGGCCGACCGCCTGATACAGGAAGCCGGACTGGTGGACGCCCGCCAATTCCGCGACCAGATATTAGACAGCATGGACCTGGAACGGGAGAGGGGCATCACTATAAAATCCAGCGCCGTTACCCTGCCCGTGGCCGGCCCTGATGGCCTTAAATACGAATTTAACCTTATAGATACCCCCGGGCATGTCGATTTTTCCTATGAGGTCTCCCGGGCCCTGGCCTCCTGTGAGGGAGTCCTGCTGCTGGTGGATGCCGCTCAGGGCGTGGAAGCCCAGACTTTGGCCAATCTCTATGTGGCCATGGAACATGAGCTGACCATCGTTCCGGTCATCAATAAAATCGATCTGGCCGCAGCCGACATCGAATCTACCCGGGAACAGATCGACCGGGATCTGGGTCTGGACGCCGAAGGGGCGTTGCTCTGTTCGGCCAAGACCGGCCAGGGCCTGACTGAAGTGTTTCAGGCCGTCATATCCCGGGTGCCGCCGCCCAGGGGCGACCCCGAAGCTCCCCTGGCAGCCCGTATCTTCGACGCCCACTACGATCCCTTCCGGGGTACAGTGGTGGCTGTTCGCCTCGTTCACGGACGCCTCAGGGCCGGGGAGGTCATTCGCCTAATGGCCGGAGCGGCCGAACACAAGG
>JAITBV010000061.1 GCA_031283395.1 Candidatus Adiutrix sp. | reverse complement strand
CGTTTCCGCGAAGACCTCTACTGGCGCCTCAACGTGATGACCATCCGTATGCCCCCCTTACGCGAACGCCTGGAAGACCTGCCGGCCCTGGCCGACAGCTTCATCCGGCGCTGCGCCCTTAAAAACCACAAGGAGGTCAAGGGCCTCACTCCAGGGGCCCTCCGGCTCCTGGCCAATCACCACTGGCCCGGCAATATCCGGGAATTGCAGAATGTCCTGGAGCGGGCCGTCATACTGACCCGGGGCGACTATCTGACCGAAAAGGACCTGCCCAACCTGGGGCCGCCGGGGTCCGCCCTGGCCGCCGCCCCGGCCGAACTGCCGCTTAACCTCGACGCCCTGGAAAAAATGGCCGTGGCCCAAGCCCTCACCGCGGCCGGAGGCAACAAAAGCCGGGCCGCCCTGGCCCTGGGCGTCACCCGCAAGACCCTGGCGGCCAAATTGAAGAAATACGACCTTTAGAAGCGCCGTGGACGCTTAAATATGAAATGGCCCCTACCGGGAAAGGAGAAGCCGGCCCTGGCCCCTCCCGCCGCCGGCCGAAATTTGAGGCCCCCCGTGCCCCCCATGAACCAGGGTATTGAGGTTATCCACCACAACCACCAGCATATCGGCCTGCTGCTTTAGTTCCCGGCTGGAAGTGACCGATTCATCCACCTGCGACGAGTTGTTGCGGTTGATCCCATCAAGCCGGGAGACGGAATCGCGGATCAGCCCGAGGGAATCCGCCTGTTCCTGGGAAGCCTTGGCGACACTGCTTAAAAGTTCCTCGACTTGTTCGATGCGATCTTTCACCGTGGAAAAAGTTTCAGTGGTGGTCTGGACTTTTTCGACGCCGGTGTGGATGGCGCTGACGGTCGTGTTGAGCAGTTCCGCCGTGCTTTTCGCGGACTCGGACGAACGGGTGGCGAGATTGCGGACTTCCTCGGCGACCACCGCGAAACCCTGGCCGGCTTCGCCCGCCCGGGCCGCCTCGACCGCCGCATTCAAGGCCAAAAGATTGGTCTGGAAGGCGATGGCGTCTATATTCTTGATCACCTTGGACATTTCCGCGCCTGAAGCCGAGATCGCGTTCATCGCGCCGCTGACCTGGGCCATGGCCTCTTCCGCCTGAGTCGCTATGGTCAGGGTCTTGGTCATCAGGTCCGTGGCCTGGCTGGCGTCGTTGGCGTTGCGGCTGGTCATGGCGCTGACCTGCTCCACCGCGCCGGATATTTCGGCCAGGCCGTCGCCGCTGCCCCGGGCTCCGTCCTGCATTTGACCCGAGGTGGCGGTTATGATCTCCGCCACCCGTTCTATTTCCTTGGCGCTTCCGCCCAAGCGCTCGCTCAGACGGTCAAGAGGCCCGGTCAAGCCGCGGATGACCAGAAGCGAAAAAACAATGATCACCGCCAGGGCCGCGCCGATTATGCCGATCAGCATCAACATGCGGGCGTCCAATTCATCGCCCATCCGCTGTTTCATGGCCGCACTGAAGGCTTCCACGTTATCAATGTAGATGCCGGTGGAAAGCCAGATGTCCGTGCCGGGAATGTATTCGACATAGGCCAGCTTGGGCGCGACTTCCATTGACGGCGGCTTGGGAAACGAGAAGGTGACAAAGCCTCCGCCCTTTTCCGCGTTCTGATAGAGATCGCGCACATAAAACACGCCGTTGGCGTCGGGGGTGTTGTTCAGATCCTCGCCTTCGCGCTGGGGCAGGGTGGGATGCATGAAAATCTTCGTGCCGATGTAGGTGAAATAATATCCGGACTTGTCTTCTTCAAACCGGTAGTCCTGAATGAAGGACTTGATGATATCGTGTTGCTCCTGGCGGTCGGTCACGCCTTTGAGAGCCGCGCCCAAGGCGACCGCCATGGACTGGGTGCCCAGCTTGAGTTTTTCCCCCTGCCCGTCATACATCATCTTTTGGGTCGCGGAGACGCCCTGGTCCTTTATGGAGTGGCTCGTGGACCACATCATCGCCAGCAACATGACGATGAAAGCCAAAAGGATTATCACTATTCCGCTTATCTTAACGCCGATGGGAATTCTGTTCAGCATAATTCAATCCTTAGGGACTAGAGTTGAGCTCTCCGGGCGGCACGGGCCCGACACGGAAAGTCAAAAAGCTATAGCGGGAAACCGACTAATTATATATCCGCCGCCCGGATTCTGTCAACGCCGCAGCCACTTTAAAATTTACGAAACAACACACCCCAGCGGAGGGCAAGCCCGCACGGGACCACCGCCGGCCGGAGCCTGGATCCGGGGGGCACCAGCCCCAGACGACCTAATATTTTACCTATTATTTAAGTCTTATTTATATATTTTATATTTATATTTATTATATTTATGCAAATTTATATTTAACGGGCCAGCGGGTTTCCAAACGCTTTATTGGGGATTTATGGAGTTTCTATTCCCCAAAGAAAATTCTGCCCCTTGTTTGTTCAATAGTCGCTATTTTCGCCCGCAAATATTCCATTGGCCGGTCGCCTTTGATTCGATTGCATGAACCACAAAGTAACTGGTAATT
>JAITBV010000073.1 GCA_031283395.1 Candidatus Adiutrix sp. | reverse complement strand
GGTGGCCGGATCCAGGCCCAGTTGGCCGGAAACATAGACGGTCGAGCCGCGGATGACGGCCTGGGAATAGGGGCCGATGGCGGCCGGGGCCTTGGTGGTGACGACTGGCTTTTTCATTTTTTTCCTCAGAATGATCTGCTGGGCCTTATGGCGCTGGGTCGGCCAGGCCGTAGCGGCGTTCCCGGCCGGCGTAGGCGGCCAGGGCCGCCTGGAAATCATCTTCGCCGAAATCGGGCCAGAGGGTGGGGGTGAAATAAAACTCGGTGTAGGCGCACTGCCATAAAAGGAAGTTGGACAGGCGCATATCGCCGCCGGTGCGGATGAGGAGGTCGGGGTCGGGCAGGTCCGCGGTCCAGAGTTCCTCGGACAGCCGTTCCGGGGTGATGTCGGCCGAATCAAGGCGGCCGTTGGCAACTTCTTCGGCCATGGCGCGGGCCGCGCGGGTCAGCTCGGCCCGGCTGCCGTAGGACAGGGCCAGGGTCAGGGTGATATCCTCGTTGGCCTTGGTCATTTCCTGGGCCGAGGCCAGGGCCTGGCGGGCGAATTCGGGCAGGGCCGACAAATCGCCGATGGCCTTAAGGCGGACCCCGGAGGCCACCAGTTCGGGCGTCTCGGACTTAAGGTATTGCCAGAGCAATTCAAAGAGGCCCCGCACCTCGTCCTGGGGCCGGCCCCAATTTTCCGTGGAAAAGGCGTAGAGGGTCAGGAACCTGACCCCGGCCTTTCGGGCGGCGCGGAGCGCCACCCGCACCGGCTCGGCCCCGGCCTGGTGGCCGTGCCCTCTGGTCAGGCCCCTTTGGGCGGCCCAGCGGCCATTGCCGTCCATGATTATGGCGATATGGCGGGGCACGGTCTTTTCCACGAGTTCAGTCGTTTTCCGGGGCCATTTCAGGAGTGGTTATTTCAATGGCGAGATTCCTGGCCTTGAGCCAGGCGGACAGAAAGGGCCCCCAGGCGATGATCTGCTGGTGTATGGAGCGGGAGTTTATAACCACCCCTTCGGGATTGTAGCCCGCCACCACCGCGTAATCGCCGGCGGCCAGGGGGGTGACGGCGGCGCCCAGGCGCACGATGAGCGGCCGGCCTTCGCGCACGGATTTTACCAAAAGGGGCGGGTCGGCGTTGTAATAGCGGGCTCTTAAGCCTTCGGTGCGGGCCCAGACGACCAGGGCGTGGGGCGTGGGGTTCTTTTTGCCCAGGGCCAGGACTATCCTTTCCGCAGTGACCGGCCGCCCGTTGTAGGTCATCACCTCGGCCAGGGCCCCGGCCGCCCCGGCCGTGGTTTCAGCGCTGAAAAAAGGCACCTGGAGGATCAGCCGGCTTTCAATGGGCACGTCAAAGGGTTGGGGCGGCTTGGTCTTGGCGCAACCGGCCAAGCTGAGGGCCGCGACCATAAGCAGAAGGGTTATTTTTTTCGCCATTTTACCACCCGCTGATGGAAATCGGTTTAAATTAGCATATTAGGCCGGCCGGTTCAAGCCGGGCGCCGGGGGCTATAGGAGGTCGAACAGGGTTTTCGGTTTCCCGGCCCGCCGGGCCCGGAAGGCCGGCGGTTCAACGCAGAGTTCCCGGGGCAGGGCGGACCAGAAGGGGGAGGGTTCGCCGGCCAGGGTCTGGCCATAAAGCCGACGCCGGGCGGCCCGGGTCAGGTAGAGACGGTCTCGGGCCCGGGTCAGGGCCACGTAGAAAAGACGGCGTTCTTCAGGCTCGGGGTCTGGAGAATTTTCCGGCGCCTCCCGGGCGGGCCGGAGATAGGGGCAGAGCCCGGCCTCCACCCCGATGACGAAGACCAGTTTGAATTCCAGGCCCTTGGCCGCGTGCATGGTCAGGAGGCTTATTTTGTCCGCGGTCCAGTCCAGGTGGTCGGCGGCGGTCAGGGGATCATCGCCGCACATTTGCCAGGGCAGGCCAGCGGCGGTCAGGGCTTCGGCCACGGGCGGCCCCAGGGCCCGCAGGCGGAACAGGATGGCGATATCCCCGAAATTGAGGCCGGGCATGAATTCGGCGTCCTGGCGGTTTGAGGCGCCCAGCCCCAGTTTCAGAAGGCCCAGGTGGGCCGTGAGGCGTTTGACCACATAGGCCGCCTCTCCTCCGGCCGTGGGGAGGACCGCTCGGGTTATTTCAGGCCCGGTCTCGCCCCGGGCCGCCCGGCGGCCAGGGCGGTCGGCCTGGGGCCACAGGCTTTCCGAGGCCTTGAGAATGGTGCTGGTTGACCTGTAGTTGGCGCTCAGGGTGACGGTGGTCAGGCCTCCGGGCAGGGCCGCCAGGCGGTCGGCCAGGTCCGGGTCGGCTCCCCGGAAGCTGTAGATGCTCTGGTCAGGGTCGCCGATGACCGTCAGGGCCCCGGGTCGGTCCGGCCCGGCCGGGCCCAACAGCCGGGCCAGGAAATCGAACTGGGCCGGGCTGAGGTCCTGGAATTCGTCCACCAGCACGGCCCGGAAGGGCCGGGCGGTCGGCGGGGCGGCCAACAGGATGAGGTCGTCGAAATCCCAGAGGCGGCGCTCGGTCAGGGCGGCTTGGTAGCTTTCCAGGGCCCGGGCCGGAAGCTGGTCCGGCTTTTGACGGTTCTTGGCCAGGGAGATGAGGTTGGTCAGGGCCGCCGGGGTCAGGCCGGCCGGCCTGGCTGTTCGTTTCAGAAGGTCGGTCAGGAAATCGGCCGGGGCCAGGCTCCAGTCCGGTCGGGCCGTTTTTAAAAATTCGTGGGCCAGGCCGTGGAGAGTGGTGATCTTGACGGCCCGGCCCAGTCCGGGGAGGACGGCCGCCAGGCGAGGGGCCAGGTCTTCAGCCGCCTTGCGGGTGAAGGTGGTCATCAGGACTTCCTCGGGCCGGGCCAGTCCGGTTTGGATAAGCCAGGCCGCCCGGCGGACCAGCACCAGGGTCTTGCCCCCGCCCGGGCCGGCCACGACCGCCAGGGCCGGGGCCCGGGAAGTGACGGCCCGGTCCTGGCTCTCATCCCCAGGGCTGAGCCCTGGACCCATATCCGAGGTGCTGTTAAACAGGGCCGAGTCAGTCTCCGAGAGTGGGAGTTGGGGCATTTCCCCGGCCCTCTGTTTCGGGCTGGAAGCCTGTTTAGTTTCACAGGTCGCCGAATTTCGGTCCAGGGCTGCGCCCTGGAAAAGGCGGCCCTGGCCGGCCAGGGCCGCCCGATCTTCGGGCCCGATGGCCGTGATCGTGCCGAAACGGCCGTCGAAGCCGCCCACGGCCGTCACCCGGCCTTGGCGCATCCGTTCCACGCCCAGGCGCAGGAGGGGGCCGCCGGCCGTTCCCAGGTCGTCCAGCCCGGCTTCCAGGAGCAGGGGCAGTTCCCCTCCGAATTCGCGGGTCAGTAATTCGTAGCTCCGGGTCGGCCCGCGGCTGGTCGGGCCCCGGCCGAAAATTTGGCCCAGAAGTTCGGCCAGGGGCAAAAGGTGCTGGTCGGGGAGCCGGGGGCCGCCGGGACGGTCGCGGTCGGCCAGTTGGGAGATCCGGTGGAGGACGCCGATGGTCAGAGGCCGGCCGCAGACCGGGCAGAGCCCGCCCAGGGCCCGGGTCTCGGCCGGGGTCAGGGGCGGGCCGCAGTCGGCGTGGCCGTCGAGGTGGTATTTCCCTTCTTCAGGGAAGAATTCCACCGTACCTCCCAGGGCTTGGCCTCCGGCCAGGGCCTCGGCCAAGGCCGTCCGGGTCAGGGGGCCGCGGATGATGGTGGCCTCCCGGCCCAATTTTTCGGGGCTGTGGGCGTCGGAGGAGGAGATGAGGGCCCGGGAATCCAGGGCCGAAACCAGGCGGTTCATGTCAGGGTCGCTGGACAGACCCGTTTCCAGGGCGGTGATGTGGAGGCTGAGGTCCCCGAAGCATTCCTCCAAGTGGTCAAAGCCGCTCCGGGCTCCGAAGAGGGAGAACCAGGGGGTCCAGATATGGGCCGGCACGACTTGGGTGGCCGGGTGGCTGGTCAGGGCGATATCCAGGATCTGGCGGGCCGTGAGCCCCAGGATGGGCCGGCCGTCGGCTTCCAGACGGCCGAAGGCCCCCAGGAGACGGGAGAATTCATCCGCCGCGGCCAGATCTGGACTGATGATGACCAGGTGGATCTTGCGGGTGCGTCCATCCTGCTTGTAGATGGCGCTGACCTCTCCCGTGGGTATGAAGCGGGGGCCGTCGGGTTGGCCCCGCAGGCTGTAGAAGCCGTCGTCGCGCTCTTCGAGGCTTTCGGCCAGTTCCCGCCGCCAGGCCGGGTGGGTCAGGTCGCCGGTGCCCAGGAGGGACAGGCCCTTTATTTCGGCCCAGCGGCTGAGGTTGGCCGGGGTCAGGGCCTTGGAGGTGGCCCGGGAATAGCGGGAATGGATGTGGAGATCGATGAAGTGGCGCTCAGGCACGGTCAGGGTCGGCCGGCGGCCAGCCGGTCAAGGGTGGTCAGGGCGATGTCTGTTTCCGCCGCGGTGTTGTAATAGCCGAAGGAGAAGCGGGTCAGCCCGCCGTTCTGGAAACTGCCCAGGGCCTGGTGAGCCAAGGGGGAACACTGAAGGCCCGCCCGGGTGAGGATGCCGGCTTCCCTTTCCAGGGCGGCTGAGAGGTCTGAGGAGGACCAGCCGGCCAGGGTGACGGCGGCCACGGCCACGCGCTCATCTTCCACCCCGGGGCCCCAGATGGTCAGCCCCTTGATCTGGCTTAAGCCGTCCAGAAAGCGTCGGGTCAGTTCCATTTCGTGGACACGGATGCTGGCCACCCCTTCCCGAAGCACAACGCCCGTTCCGGCGGCCAGGCCCGCCAGGCCGTGGGTGTTAGCCGTACCCGGCTCCAGGGCGTCGGGCAGAAAATCGGGCGGCTCCAGGCTTTCCGAGGCGCTGCCCGTGCCTCCCACGGCCAGGGGCCTGAGGTCCAGGCCGGGGCGCACCCAAAGGCCGCCGGTGCCGGTGGGGCCCAGAAGCCCCTTGTGGCCGGTGAAAGCCAGGAGGTCCACCCATAGACCGGCCTCGGACAGGTCCATGACCCCGGCCGTCTGAGCAGTGTCCAAAAGCAGGGGCACTTCGCCGACGGCCTCTTTGATGGCCCGGGCCGGGGCCAGGGCGCCGCTGACATTGGAGGCGTGGTTCAGGACCACCAGCTTGGTGGAGGGCCGGAGCAGCTTTCGGAAATCGTCGGGATCAAGTCGGCCGCGGCCGCTGGCGGGCACCCTTTCCCAGACCAGGCCGGTTTCCGCGGCCAGGCGGGTCAGGGGTCTGGCCGCGGAGTTGTGTTCCAGGGGGCCGGAGATCACATGGTCGCCGGCCTTAAGGCCCAGGCCGCCCAGGGCCAGATTAAGCGCCCAGGTGATGTTGGCGGTGAAGACCAGGCGGCGGTTGTCCGGGAGGCCGAAAAGGGTGGTCAAATTTTTGCGGGCCAGATGTATGGTGCGGGCCGCGGCCAGGGAGGCGGCGTGACCGCTGCGCCCGGGGCTGGCCGGGGCGGCCAGGGCGGCCACCATGGCTTCGGTCACCTCCGGGGGTTTGGGAAAGGAGGTGGCCGCGTTGTCCAGGTAAATCATATCGGTCTCCTTGAAGCGATTTTCAATTTTAGCCTTTCAGCCCCCGACCGGCAAGGGTTTTTTAGCCGGGGCCCTGGCCGGCCGATAATAATGAAAATCCTACCTTATCGCATTGACAGGGCCTATCGAATGTTTTTACAATATTCAAAAACAATGGGAAGGGTTATGGACGCTATTGTCCTGAAAGGTGAATGTCGATGTTGGTCTCTTACACGCTTAAGACCGGTAAAGAGGGGTTTTACGATATTACCTCGGCCGTGAGGGAGGCTGTCAGGAAAAGCGGGGTCGGGGAGGGGCTGGCCTTCGTATATTGCCCGCATACCACCGCCGGCCTCACCATCAATGAAAATGCCGACCCGGCCGTGGTCCGGGATCTCCTTTTGGGGCTGGCCAAGGCTTTTCCGGACCGGCCAGAATTCAGCCATGCCGAAGGCAACAGCGCGGCCCATCTCAAGGCCGGTTGCCTTGGTTCCGGCGTGACGCTCATCGTGGAAAAAGGGGCGCCCCTCCTAGGCACCTGGCAGGGGGTTTATTTCTGCGAGTTCGACGGCCCGCGGGATCGCCGCTATCACGTCAAGCTCCTGGGCTGACTGCGGCTTATTGTTCAATCGACCTTGATATCGGGAATACCCGTAAATCCCCTCTCCAGGTCTTCATCAGTGGGTATGTAGTCCTCCATCAATCCTTCGTTGTATTGGTTGTAGGCACCCAGGTCGAAATAACCCGTCCCGGTCAGCCCAAACAATATGACCTTCGACTCGCCGCGTTCCCGGCATTTCACCGCCTCGTCTATAGCCACGCGGATAGCGTGGGCGGATTCGGGCGCGGGCAAGGTTCCCTCGACCTTGGCGAAAATTTTGGCCGCCTCGAACACGCCGAGCTGCCCCACCGCCCTGGCCTCGTCGAGGTATCCGTCATGGAACAGTTGGGAAAGTATGGGGCTCATCCCGTGATAACGAAGCCCGCCGGCATGATTGGCCGAAGGGATGAAGGTCGCGCCTAGGGTGTACATTTTAGCCAGGGGCGTCACCTTGCCCGTGTCGCAAAAATCATAGGCAAATTTCCCGCGGGTCAGGGAAGGGCAGGAGGCCGGCTCCACGGCGATGAAGTGGGGGGATCGCTTTCCGGCCAGCCGGTCGGCCATGAACGGCGCCATCAGGCCGCCGAGGTTGGAGCCGCCCCCGGCGCAGCCTATTACCAGATCAGGGTATTGATCATGCTTCTCCAGGGCGGCTTTGGCCTCCAGGCCCACGATGGACTGGTGGATGAGCACTTGGTTAAGCACGCTGCCCAGCACATATCGGTAACCGTCCGTGGTGACCGCTTTTTCCACCGCTTCCGAAATGGCGCAGCCCAGGCTGCCTCCAGTGTCCGGGTCTTCGCTCAATATCTTCCGGCCGATTTCGGTGGTGTCGGACGGTGAAGGCGTGACCTCGGCGCCGTAGGTTTCCATCACCGTTTTACGATACGGTTTTTGCCGGGCCGAAACTTTGACCATAAACACCTTGCAGTCAAGGCTGAAATAACCGCAGGCCATGGACAGCGCTGTTCCCCATTGCCCCGCCCCGGTTTCAGTGGTGACGCCTTTAAGGCCCTGCTCCTTGGCGAAGAAAGCCTGGGCGATGGCGGAATTGAGCTTATGGCTGCCTGAAGTGTTGCCCCCTTCATACTTGTAGTAGATCTTCGCGGGCGTTCCCAAGGCCTTTTCCAGAAAGTAGGCCCTGACCACGGGGGAAGGGCGGTACATTTTGTAAAACTCGCGAACCGGCGCCGGTATTTCAATGAATTCGTCCCTGTCGTTAAGCTCCTGTTCCACGAGCTTGCCGCAGAACACCGGGCGAAGGTCGTCGGCGGTCACCGGCTTGAGAGTGCCGGGGTTTAAAATCGGCCGGTGCCCTGTTTTCATTTTGGCCCTGATATTATACCAGGCCTTCGGCATTTCATCCTCGGGCAAAAAAATTTTATAGGGTATTTGAGCGCTCATTTCTCATCCTTCCTTCAGGGCAGGGCCTGGCTTGAAAGTATTATGGACTTTCGGAAGATAGCATATATGTATTGGATTTTCAAGGATAAATCATGCCAGCCGAGCATCGCGGGCGAAATTGTCCGCTATCCTCAGGCCTTCAGCCACGGCGGCGTCCATATCCAGATATTTGAACCCCCCCAGGCGTCCGGCGAAGGTCATGTTTTTTTCCAGCGCCGCCAGGGACTGGTAACGGTTTAAAAGGGCATTGTCACCGGCGAAACTTATAGGATAGTAAGGGATGTCCCCGGCCAGGCATTCCCGCGGTTTTTCCCGGAAACACACGGTTGTTTTGAAATTTTCCCAAACGGAAAAATGCTTGTGTTCAATGATCCTGGTATAAGGTATTTCCGGATCGGCGTAATTCATGACCGCGCAGCCCTGGTGATCTCCTTCTTCGTCGAAGCGCTCAAAGTCAAGGGTCCGGTAGGGCAAACGGCCCTGAGCGAAATCAAAAAACCTGTCCAAGGGGCCGGTGTAAAAAATATGGTCGTAACCGGCCCTCATGGAATCATCATAAACCGTTTCCAGGCGGACTTTCAGGTCTGGGTGGTCCAGCATTTTTTCCACCAGGGCGGTATAGCCGAGCCTTGGAACTGCCTGGTGGCGGCTATTGAAATAGCCGTCATCATAGTTGAAGCGAACCGGCAACCGCGAAAGGAGGCCGGCCGGAAGCTCCCGGGGTTCCCGCCCCCATTGTTTTTTGGTGTAGCCGTAAAAAAAGGCGCGGTAAAGTTCCTCGCCCAGAAAAGCCAGGGCCTGCTCTTCAAAATTCCCGGGGTCCGTGATGGTTTGGTCGGACAGGACGCGCAGATGGGCGGCCGCTTCGCCGGGTGAAAGGGCCAATCCGAAAAATTGGTTGATGGTCAGAAGATTCAGAGGCAAAGAATAGACCAAGCCCCGGCTGACAGTCTTGACTTTGTGGGGGTAAGGCTCGAATTCCCCGAAACGGTTCACGAAAGACCAGACGTTTTCGTTGTCGGTATGGAAAATATGAGCCCCGTGGGCATGGAGCATGATGCCAGTATCTTGATCCCGTAGCGTATGGCAGTTGCCGGCCACATGGTCGCGCTCGTCAATTATTTCCAGCCGAT
>JAITBV010000044.1 GCA_031283395.1 Candidatus Adiutrix sp. | reverse complement strand
TCCTCGTGCATGAGCGCCGCGTCCCGGTTGACCTTGGCGTCAGGGTTGTTGAAATACTTGTCATTGAGACTGAACATCTGCTGTGCCCAGGTTTTGCGGTAATCATCCACCGCCTTTATGGCGTCCTGCTGGTCCAGGCAGATGAAACGGGTGTTGAAGCGGTAAGAGAGGGGCAGACCCGACAACATTTCCAAAATGGCCGGGTAGGACTCCTGGGGGAATCCGTCCACAGACAAAACAGCCAAATGCTTTTCGCCCAGCTTGGGCTCCAGACCCCCGATGAAATCCTGGCTGCCGATTATCCCGTCCAGATACATGGCGCAGGGCCGGGGCACCCGCATCGGCTGAAATACCCCGGTCAAACAATGTTGGAGGTGAGTCAGCAAAGAGGAATAAAGAACAGGCTCCCCTCTTTCATTCTCAAGCAGGTATTCCCCCAGGCGTTCCATTTTCAGAACGCCGGAGAGGATGTTTTCAAAACTGTCCAGAGAGGTCTGGAACTCCTGCACCAGTTCATCCTCGGCCTTGCGGCTGGTCAGAAGATTGGCAGCCAGGCTCCGCTCCGGCTTATAGGTCAGGGTCAGGATGGTGGTGGTCTCAAAACAGGTGGCCCGGCTGAAAAAAGCCCGGCGTTCCTCGTCTATGAGTTTGGAAACCGGGTCCGGGAAATGGGACTTGGCCGGATCGGGATAGGCCGTGGCCGGGCGGCGCACAGCGTCAACGTGAAGCATCCAGCCCGAGCCCAAGAGAAGGATGGCCTGGTTGGCCTGGGCGGCCACGAAATCCAGTTCCTCCATAGTGGAGGAAGCCGTATCTCCCCCCTTGAATTCCCAGGCCGCCGAGAGGGAACCGTCCTTGTTGGCCACCACCCCTTCAGCCACCAGACGGCTGTAGGGCGTCAACTCAGATAACCCTTTGAGGTTTCGGCGAAAGCGTAAGAGTTCAAGCATGGAGCCACCCCCGTTTCCAGGGGCCGCTCTGGACCGCTTCCCGAAGGAAAGCCGTGGTCCGGGCCGGGTAAAAATCCTTTTGCCGGATATGCTTCAGCCAGACCTGGCGCATGAGAGGGTCGGCCTTGGCCCACTTGCGAAGCCAGTAGAGGGCCAGAAGCCAAAAAACCAGGCCGCTCACGGCCGCCAAAACGCTGAACCCGCCCAAGGCTGTCAGGAAGGCCGCCAGCCCGGAGAACATTACCAGTTCCCGGTCCCCGCCCAGCACCAGGGCCGGGCGATGGAGAGAACGACGGATAGGGGCTTTCATACTATGGCCCCCGAAAAAGAAAATATTGAGTTGACGATGGACGAGGCGAAGGCGATGAAGGAAATACCGAAAACCACCCCCAACAGGAGCTTGAAGCCCCCGCTCAAGTCGTCCTTGTTCATGATGAAGACCAGACCGCACAGAGCCATCGCCACAATGGAGATGGTCTTGCCGGCCGGGCCGGTTATGGTGTTCATGACTTTTTCCAAGGGCGCGGAAAACTCGCTGATGCCCCCGGAGGCGAATACGGCCGCAGGCCGGGCCAGGAGGCCGAAAACGGCCAGGGCCACATATTTGATTGCTTTGCGCATGTTTGAATCTCTCCATATATATAAAGACCTCCGTCTTTCGGAACTGCCGTCAGGCGGCGGCCGGTAAGGTCCCGGGCTGGTCGTAACCGTCCGGGGTAAGGGGGGCGGCCACATCGGCCGCCGGGTCGAAAAGATATTTGTAATCGAAGGTGTAATCCTTCGTTTCCGGGGAATAGCCGATGGCCGCAATCTCCGTCACCCGGCGAAAACCGGAATGTTTTTTCAGGAAAATGACGAAGTGAATGGCGCTGGCCAGAACTTCCTTTAAAGGCTGATACTGACCTTCGGCTATGAGTTGTTCCAAGCGGGTCAAGCCCTCGCGGGCGCTATTGGCGTGAACTGTGGCCAAGCCCCCCTCGTGCCCGGTGTTCCAGGCTTTGACCAGGGCCAAAGCCGACACGTCCCGGACCTCCCCAACCAGAATCCGGTCGGGCCGGAGGCGTAAGGTGGCTTTCAACAAACGGCCCATATCCACCCCGTCCGTGGTGTGCAATTCCACCCGGTTCGGACTGGAGGATTGGAGTTCGGCCGTATCTTCAATGATGATGAGCCGGTCTTGAGGGGTCAGCCGGGCCACGGCCTCGATTACGGCATTGACGAAAGTGGTTTTGCCCGAGCCAGTGCCTCCGGCCACCAGGAGATTGCGGCGCATTAGAACCGCTTCCTCCAAAAGTTCCTTGGCGGCCGATGGCAGAATCCCGGCTTGGACGTAATCGCTGAAGGTGAATATCTTGGCCGCCTTCTTGCGGATGGTGAAAATCGGCGCGGCCACCACCGGAGGAATGAGCCCCTCGAAACGTGAACCGTCCAGAGGAAGTTCCCCCTCGATAATGGGCGTCTGACGGGTGGCCGGGGCGTTTAAGGCACTGGCGATGAGGGTCACGGCCAAATCGGCCTGCTCCGGGGTTATGGAGCTGATGAGGCTCATGGGTTCCCCGAACCTCTCCACCCACAGACCCCCATCCGGGTTGAG
>JAITBV010000041.1 GCA_031283395.1 Candidatus Adiutrix sp. | reverse complement strand
CTTGGAATAGATCAGGTCTTCCACCACCACCACGTCCGCGTCATATTCCACGCACCAGTCCCGGCCGGTCAGGCCGGCGTCCAGGGTGCCGCCGGCCACGTAGGGGGCCATTTCCTTGGCCTTGACCAGGGTGCAGATTATCTCCGGGTCGTCGATGTCGGGAAAGTAGTTGCGCTCGCTGGCCGCTATGTGCCAGCCGGCCCGGGCGAACAGTTCCAGGGTGGATTTTTCCAGGGAGCCCTTCGGCAGGCCCAGGGCGATGGTCCGGGTCATCAGTCCTCCGCCAGCCGGAAGCGGCCGTCCGGGCCCAGGAGATAGTGAAAGCAGGTGCGCCGGCCGGTGTGGCAGGAGATGCCGCCCACCTGTTCGATTTTCAGGAGCACGGTGTCCAGGTCGCAGTCCAGGCGCAGCTCCCGGACCTTCTGCACCCGGCCGCTCCGGCCTCCGCCCTTGTGCCACAAGACCCGGCGGGAGCGGCTCCAATAATGGGCCTCGCCCGTGGCCAGGGTCCGGTCAAAGGCTTCGCGGTTCATGTAGGCCAGCATGAGGATCTCCCCGGTGGCGGCGTCCTGGGCCACGGCGGGCACCAGGCCCCCGGCCTTGTCGAAATCCGGTTCGATCCTTTCGAGGTCGATTTCTTTTCCGCCCATAGTGAACCCGCGATCATTCCTGGCAAAATACCGATATATCAACAACTTTTTATTATACCTCATCTTCGGGCCCAAGGCAAGGGCTTTGCTCGGCCCCGCCTTGTGGCCCGGGGGCTTTTTTGCTATCATGGCCTGTGGGTAAATTTTGATAATAAAACCGAAAAAGGAGATCGGGATATGAGCGGAAAACCCCTACTCGCCGGAAACTGGAAAATGTTCAAGACCAGCCGCCAGGCCCGCGAATTCTTCCAGGAACTTTTGGAGCGGCTTAAACCCTTCCCGGCCGACCGCGAGGTGGCTTTCGGCGTGCCCTTCACCAGCCTGGAGGCCGCGGTCCAGGCGGTCGCCGGCACTCCCGTGATCATCGCGGCCCAGAATGTCCATTGGGAGGCCGAGGGGGCCTTCACCGGCGAGATTTCCGCTCCCATGGTCGCGGCCGCCGGGGCCGGGGCCGCCATCATAGGCCACAGCGAGCGCCGCCAGCTTTTCGGCGAGACCGGGGAGAGCGTCAACAAAAAAATCAAGGCCGTTCTGGCCGCCGGGCTCAGGCCCATTGTCTGCCTGGGGGAGACCCTGGAAGAGCGGGAGTCGGGCCGGACCTATGAGGTCCTGGCCGTCCAGTTGGACGAGGCCCTGGCCGGTTTGGGCCAAGCCGCGCCCGGGGCCCTGGACTTGGCCTATGAGCCGGTCTGGGCCATCGGCACGGGCCGGACCGCCACCCCGGAAATGGCCCAGGAGGCCCACGCCTTCATCCGCAAATGGCTGGCGGAAAAAATATCCCCGGCGACCGCCGGGGCCACGCGCCTTCTTTACGGCGGCTCGGTCAAGCCCGACAACGCCTCCCAGCTCATGGCCCAGCCGGATATCGACGGCGCCCTGGTGGGCGGCGCCAGCCTGACGGTGGACAGCTTTATTCAGATAATCCAATATTAAGGGGCGCGGCGCCCCTTCAACCATCCCCCGGCTAGGAGGCGCGCCTCAAAGCCGGGGGGCGGGTCCGGGGATTCGGTTAGTGCTCGTGGTCCGGCCACCGCTCCTGGTTATCGCGCCTCCGCTCTTCGTCTTGCTGTTTTTTCGCCTCCTCGCAGATTTCAGCCACGCTATCTTCTTCCGGCCAGATTATCCTGCCCCGGGCGTTTTTCGCCACTTCCCTATCGCAGACCGGCTCAATGGACATTACGACAGTTCCTTGACCGGTCTTCAAGGTGCGCCGGTCTCCAACCCTTTCCCAGCTTAGGGCGGGGATATTGTCTTTCACCAGCGCGTAGTCAATGGGCACCACAAAATCGCCCTTGGCGTCGATATAATGCCTATGGCCTTTGCTTATTACCACAGCCGGATCGGAGGCCTTAAAGCGCCAGTCCAAAACCTCATCAAAACCCGGCGGTATGACCCACTTGTTCCGGGCGTTGATAAAACCCCATTTACCGTTGCTTTTGGCCTTGGCCAAGCCGTTGGCGGCAAAATACCCGATCCTGTCATAACTCGGCGGTATGACCCATTCACCCTTGTCGTTGATAAGGCCCCATTTACCCTTACTTTCGGCCATGGTCAACCCGTTGACGCTACCATGCCCAAGATTGTCAAAATCAGGCGGTATGACCCACTCGCCCCGGGCGTTGATACGGCCCCATTTCCCGTTGTTTTCGGCCGGGGCCAGGCCATCGGCGGCAAACCACAAAGCCGCGTCGAAATTCGGTGGTATGAGCCATTCACCCTTGGGGTTGATAAAACCGCGTTTCCCGCGGCTTTCCACCAGGGCCAGGCCGTTCTTGTCAAAACTCCAAACCAAGTCAAAATTCGGCGGTATTATCCATTCGCCCCGGGCGTCGATAAAGCCCCATTTATCATCGCTTTTCGCCCGAGCCAGGCCATGGGCCTCGAAGCCAAAAACCTTGTCATAAATCGGCGGTATGGCCCACTCGCCCCGGGCGTTGATAAAGCCCCAGTTCCCGCTGATTTCCGCTCTGGCCAAACCGTTGGCGGCCATGGGCCCAACCTCGTCAAAGATGGGCGGTATGACCCACTCGCCCCGGGCGTTGATAAAACCCCAGTACTCAATGTTTCTCGCCCGAGCCATACCATTGGCCTCGAAGGCCAAAACCTCGTAAAAATTCGGCGGTATGACCCATTCGCCCCTGGCGTTGATAAAACCCCATTTGCCGCCGCTTGTCGCCCGAGCCAAGCCGTCCCCGGTAAAGTCCATAACCGATTCAAAACTCGGCGGTATGACCCACCCGCCCCGGTCGTTGACAAAGCCCCATTTCTTGTCGCTTTTCGCCCGAGCCAAGCCATTGGCGGCGGATTTGCCAATATGGTCTAAAATAGGTTGTATGCTCCACTCGCCCCTGGTGTTGATAAAGCCCCATTTTCCGTTGCTTTTGGCCTGGGCCAGGCCGTCCGCGGCCAAAGCTTTGAGGTCGTCGAAATCAGGCCGCGCCAGCCACTCGCCCTGGGCATTGATGCGGCCGTATTTGCCCTGAAAGCGCACCCAGGCGCCCCCGTCGTCCGCAAAGGGGTTGGCGGCCTCGAACCTGGGCGTAACGGCCCAGGTTCCCTTTGGGGTAAGGTAGCCGTAAAGGCCGCCCACATTCACGGGGAAAAGAGCGGTGTCCGCCGGCTTATCCCTGACCATAAGGCCCCAAAAGCCAAGAACGGCAGAACACAGGGCGGTGACTATAAAAATCCTTAACAGGGGGCGCGAAGGTTGGCTGTTCATGGCCTTGCCTCACAGATTTCAGCCACGCCATCTTTTTCCGGCCAGATGATTTCGCCCCGGGCGTTTTTCGCCACTTCCTTATCGCAGACTGGCTCAATGGACATTACGACAAGGCCTTGTTCGGTCTTCAAGGTGCGCCGGTTACTGGAATTTTCCCAGCTTAGGGCGGGGATATTGTCTTTCACCAGCGCGTAGTCGATGGGCACCACAAAATCGCCCTTGGCGTTGATATAATACCTATGGCCTTTGCTTGTTATTACCGCAGCCGGATAGGAGGAAACAAAGCTCCAGGCAAAATCATCAAAAACCGGCAGTATGGCCCACTCGCCCCTGACGTCAATAGCGCCCCATTTCCCGTTGCTTTTTGCCTTGGCCAAACCGTTGGCGGCAAAATAATTAGCCTCGTCAAAACTCGGCTGTATGACCCACTCGCCCCGGGCGTTAATAAAGCCCCATTTCCCATCGTTGCTTTTGGCCTTAGCCAGACCGCTGGCGGTGAAATGTCCAACATTGCCAAAATCAGGCTTTATGACCCATTCTCCCTTGATGTTGACAAATCCCCATTTTCCGCCGCTTTTGGCCGCGGCCAGGCCGTTGGCGGCAAAATGTCCAACATTGTCAAAATTAAGCTTTATGACCCATTCACCTTTGGCGTTGATAAATCCCCGTTTCCCGTTACTTTTTACCACGGCCAGGCCATTGGCGTCGAAGGCCATCCAAACTTCGTCATAAATAGGCTGTATGACCCACTCGCCTTGGGCGTCGATAAAACCCCATTTCCCATTGGTTTCCACCTGAGCCAAGCCATTGGCGTCGAAGTCAAAAACATAGTCATAGATCGGTGGTATGCCCCACTCGTTCTGGGCGTCGATAAAACCCCATTTCCCATCGCTTTCCGCTCGAGCCAAGCCATTGGCGTCGAAGTCAAAAACATAGTCATAGATCGGCTGCATGCCCCACTCGCCTTGGGCGTTGATAAAGCCCCATTTCCCATTGATTTCCGCCCGGGCCAAGCCATTGGCGTCGAAGGCCCAAACAGTGTCAAAACTCGGCGGTATGATCCACTCGCCCCGGGCATTGATAAAGCCACATTTTTCGCCGCTTCCCGCAACGGCCAAGCCGTTGGCAACAAAATCGTCAACATAGTTAAAAAACGGTTCTATGACCCACTCGCCCTTGGCGCTGATAAAGCCACAATTGTCGTTGCTCCAGGCCGGGGCCAAGCCGTTGGCGGCCAAGGTTCCAACCCGGTCGAAAATCGGTTGCGCCAACCACTCGCCCTGGGCATTGATGCGGCCGTATTTGCCCTGAAAGCGCACCCAGGCGCCCCCGTCGTCCGCAAAGGGGTTGGCGGCCTCGAACCTGGGCGTAACGGCCCAGGTTCCCTTTAGGGTAAGGTAGCCGTAAAGGCCGCCCACATTCACGGGGAAAAGAGCGGTGTCCGCCAGCTTATTATCTTTAACAATAAGCCCCAAAAAACCAAGAACGATCGATATGGTCAGTAGCGCGGCGACTGTTTTTAACAATTTTGCCATCCGCCTGATCTCCAGAGAAGGCTGATAAAAAACATTATATCTGGTTTCACCCGAGAAAGTAATGAAGATGCAAAAATTTTTGATCCATGCTATCTTTAGGCCACTAGCCGCCAAGAAGCGGGGTTTTGCATGGGAATTAAACCGCGGGCCGTTGTGTTGACCCTGGGCTGCAAGGTCAACCAGTTCGATTCGGCCGCCATGGCCGAGAGCCTTCGGGCCGCCGGCTACGAGGTGGCGGCCGGGCCCACCGGGGCGGACCTGGTGGTTCTGAACACCTGCACCGTGACCCAGAAGGCCGACCAGGAGGCCCTGAGCCTTATCCGGCGCCTCAGGCGACAGGCCCCGGCCGCCCGCCTGGTGGTCACGGGCTGCCTGGCCGAAGCCGATCCCGGGCTGTTGGTGGCCGCCGGCCAGGTGGATTTGGTGCTGGGCCAGGCGGATAAGGGCCGCCTGGTCAGTTTGTTGGAGGGTTCCCTTAGTGAGGGTCGCGGCCCGGTTTCGGAGGCCGCTGATTTCAGAGCCCCCCTTTCAGAGCGCTCCCGGGCTTTTTACAAGATCCAGGACGGCTGTTCGGCCGGCTGCGCCTATTGCGCCGTGCCCCGGGCCCGGGGCCCTTCCCGCAGCCTGGGGCTGGAGGCGGTGCTGGAGGGATTCCGGTCCTCCTTGGAGCGGGGCCTGGCCGAAGTGGTCCTCTGCGGCATCCACCTGGGAGTTTGGGGGCGGGATCTTGCGCCGGCTTATACCCTGGCCGAACTTCTCCACATCCTGGCTTCGGAACTGGAACTGGACGGGGCCTCTTTCCGGCTGCGCCTAAGCTCCCTGGAGCCCTTGGAAGCCGAGGATGAACTTCTGGCCGCCTTTGAAATGTATGACTGGCTGGCCCCCCACTTCCACCTGCCTCTCCAGAGCGGCAGCGACCGGGTGCTGGAACTCATGGGGCGCCCTTATCGGGCGGCGGATTTCCGGCGGCTGGTGGAAAAGCGGAACCGGGCCTGGCCCGTGGCCGCGGTGGGGACGGACGTCATGGCCGGTTTCCCCGGGGAAACCGAGGCCGATTTTCAGGCCACCCTGGACCTTTTGACCGGCCTATCGGTTAGCTATTTTCACATCTTTCCCTATTCCCCCAGGCCCGGAACCCCGGCCGCGGCCCGGCCCGGCCAGGTGCCGGAGCATATCAAGCGCCGCCGGACCGTGGAATTG
>JAITBV010000037.1 GCA_031283395.1 Candidatus Adiutrix sp. | reverse complement strand
CAGCCGGCTATCTCGGCCACGGCCTTGGCCAGGTTGCCTCCGCCCCGCTGGTTCATGTCGCCGACCGCTTCTTCGGAACACTCCACCACGAAGTCCAGTTCTTCGGGGGCCAGGCCGGATTTTTTCAGCAGGTGCTGGAGGGCCAGGACCGAGGTGGCCTTGGAGGCGAGGTTTTCCAGAAGCACGTGGGCGGACAGGTTTTCATCCGTCTCATGGCCCCGGCGGCAGCAGCCCGCCACCAGGCCCTGGAAGTAGAGGGGCGCGGCTTCGTGGTTCTTTATCTCCGCCTCGATTTCCGCGGCCGGGCGGCCTTTTTCCAGGCGGGCCAGTTGCTCGGCGGTCCAGAAATTACGGGCTTGTAGCCGGTCCCGCGCCCGGGCGGCGAAATCTTCGGTCAGCCATATCAGGTCGAAGACGTCGCAGATATCCATCAGGCCCAGGAATTCGTCCTCGGGCATCAATTCTCCGAAGAGCCCGTCGCGCACCGGCGCCGGCTCCAGGTGTTCCAGCCAGCTCTGGGGCCGCCCGGCCAGGTCCTCCGGGCTCAGGGCGCCGATGAAGACCAGGTTGGGGGCGTAGCGGGCGGCCTCTTCATAACTTTGGGCCCGGCCGGGCAGGGCGGCCAGGAATTCCGAATCCGGCTTGGTCCTTCTTTCCATGTAGGGGGTGTTGCCGTAGTGGAGGGCCAGTTCGGGAGTGAAGACCAGGCAGTTGGCGCAGGATTTGACAGCCGCGTGGGTCATGATTTTTCTCCTTACGGGCGGCGGGTTTCCAGGTAGTGATAGGCGCTCATGGCCGCCAGGGCGCCGTCGGCGGCGGCGGTGACGACCTGTCTTAAGGGGGTGTCGCGCACATCGCCGGCCGCGAATATGCCCGGCACCGAGGTGGCCAGGTCGCGGTCCGTGGCCAGCCAGCCGCCCTCGCGTTTTTCCAGGAGGCCGCCGAGGAATTCCACGTGGGGGAGGGTCCCCACGAACATGAAGACCCCGGCCACTGAAAGGGGCGTCACCTCGCCGCTTTTGACGTTTTTGACCAGGACCCTCTCCACCAGGTCTTCCCCTTCAATGGCTTCCACCACCGAATCCAGCACCGGGACCAATTTTTCGTTTTTGGCCGCCCGCTGGCGCACCAGGGGATCGGCCCGGAATTCGTCGCGGCGGTGGATGATATAGACCTTATTGGCGAAACGGGTCAGATACATGGCTTCTTCCACAGCCGTGTTGCCCCCGCCGACCACGGCCACGGTCTCATCGACGAAGAATTCGGCGTCGCAGACCGCGCAGAAGCTTACCCCGCAGCCTATGAACTTGTCCTCCCCCGGGCAGCCCAGCCGCCGGAAGGAAGCCCCGGTGGCCACTATTACGGCCCCGGCCTCCAGCTCCCCGGCCGAGGTGGTCACTATCTTGCGGTCGCCATCAAGGCGGAGGCCCTTTATTTCCGCGGTCAGGAAATCGGTCTTGAAATGCTCCGCGTGCTGGCGGAAGCTGTCGGCCAGGCCCACGCCGGTGGAGTTTATCTGGCCGGGCCAGTTTTCCAGTTCCGCGGTTATCCTTATCTGGCCGCCGGGCAGGCCCTTTTCAATGACCAGGGTGTCGAGATCGGCCCGCCGGGCGTATATGGCGGCCGTAAGGCCCGCTGGGCCCGCGCCCAGAATGATCAGTTCCCGCTTTTCCATGGCGTCTCCGTTTACCTTTTGTAATGATGCGATCCTGGTTGTAGAATCCAACAAACAATTTTTTTTGTCAAGAGCGGCCGGGGCGGGGGAAGGGGGTTTTTTCGCAAGTTGGCCGCTTAAAAATCCGGCAGGCTCGGCTGGGGCGGGGGGAGGGGGCCGGTGAGGTCGGGGCGGACGGCCCGCCCCAGATAGGCCATTTCATAAATATAGCGGTTTTCGATGACCCGCTTGACATAGTTGACCGTCTCCTCCGAGGTCAGCGATTCGATGAAGACATCCAGGGGCATGCCCGGCTTGGCGGAAATGAGGCTTTTGATGTTGTATGGGCCGCCGTTGTAACCGGCCAGGGCCAGGGCCTCGTGGCCGAAGCCTTCGGCCAGGGCGGCCAGGTACCAGGCCCCGTAGCGGATGTTCAGATCCGGCCCGAAGAGGGCCAGGGGGCCGGGTATTTCCTCGTCCAGGGCCAGGGCCACCCGGGCGGCCGTGGCCGGCAGGAGCTGCATGAGGCCCCGGGCGGTGGAGGCCGAGATGATATCGGCCTGGTAGGCGCTCACGGTTCGGATAAGAGCCATAAGTAGGGCCGGGGAAAGGGCGTGGTTCCGCCAGGCGCTCAAGACCTGGCGGCCGTAAACCGGGGGGTGGCCCCATTTCTTAAGCCCGGGCTCTCCGTCTCCCTTGATGTCTCCGAAAAGTCTCAGGGCCAGACGAAAATCGCCGACCCGGGCCGCGGCCGAAGCGGTCAGGGGCGGCCAGAGGTCCCGGGCGCCCGGGGCGAGTTTTTTGAAGGCCTCCGGCTGGCTCTGCCGGAATTGTATCAGCCCGGCCCAGTCCCGCCGGGCCAGGTGTCCGGCCAGGGTCTCGTTCAGTTTGGCCGCGTCCGGGCCTTCGGCCAGGACCGGCCCGGCGGCCAGGAGGTCGGCGGCGGCCTTATCCAGACCCGGTCCGCTGAAGCCCTTTTCCGTTATCCACAGGTGGAAGCCAAGGCTTTCCCGGTCGTGCCCGGCCGGACCGGGGGCCAGAAGCGGCCCCCAGAGGGCGTCCGGGGCCGGGGCCGGTTGACCCTTGGCCAGGAGCCCCTCGGCCAGGAGCCCCTCGGCCAGGATCCGGTAATAGCCGGCCGGGCCCTGGGCGGCTTGGGCGTAGGCCTCCCGGGCCTCGGCCGCCCGTCCGGCTCCGGCCAGGGCCCGGCCCAGAAAATACCAGGCCCCGGCCTGGCGCCGGCCGTCTTTGGTCAAGGGTTCAAACCAGGTTCGGGCCTCGGCCCAATCCTTTTCGGCCAGGGCGGCCAGGCCCAGGCGCCAGCCGTGATCCCGCTCCTTTTCCAAAGCCGGATGTTTTTTGGCCAGGTCCAGGGCTTTCCGGTAGAACCCGCCCTTGGTCAGAGTGGTGAAGGCCGTCCGGGGGTCGGGGGGCAGGCCCTTGGTCCGGCCCGGGGGTTTGGCCCCCAGGCGCAGTTCCGCGGCCCGGGCGAAGCGCCCCCGCCTGAGTTCCGTTTCGGCCAGCCATTTCAGGGCCTCGGTCTCGCCGGAGGCGGCCCAGAGGTCCGCGGCCTGGTCATAGCGCCCCAGGCGCAGGGCCAGGAGCGGCTCCAGGGACTTGGCATAGTCTCTGGCCTCGGCCGGGGCTTCGGGATCGGCGAAGATGGCCGCGACCAGGTCTAGGGCCTCGACATTGAGCCATTCTTCCTTCAGGGCACGCAAAAGAGGCGTATAGCAGCCCCGTTCCCCGGCGGCCAGCCTTTGGCGCAAGCCCGCCTTGAGGCCGGACAGGGCTATGGCCCTCAAGGCGGAGCGGTCCGGGGAGGACAGGACTTTTTCATAGTCGGCCTGGGCGCCGGCCCCGTCGCCGGAGGCCCGCTTGAGGCCCGCCCGGAACAGGACCAGGGCCGGCTCCTCGGCTTTTTCCAGGCCGGCCAGGGCCGCGGCCGGCCCGGCCGCCGCCCTGGTGCGGCCGGCCGCCTCCAGGGCGGCCTGGATCTCCGGGTCCAGCCTCAAGAGGCCCGGCGCGGGGGAGGGGGCGGCCTGGCTCACGGGTGTTTCCCACAAGACCGGGGCCGGCTCCGGGCCGGGGGCCAGGGCAAAGACCGGCCACAGCCCGGCCGCGAGGGTGGCCAGGAGCGGATTCATCGGCCCCTGATCAGGCTCTGGGCCGGATAATAACCAGAAGGGACGGAGATGTTGGGCAGGACCTTGGCTTCGCGCCCCAACAGGACCCCGGGGTTGGTGACGGCGTTGCAGCCCGTGGACGCGCCGTCGCCGATGATCGCTCCGAACTTGCGGCGCTTGACTTCCTCTTCCCGGCCGCCCACCCGGAAAACATAAGGAAACCGCGTCATCTTGAGATTGGCCAGCTTGGTGCCCGCGCCAAGGTGCACCTCCCGCCCCAGGAGGCTGTCCCCCAGATAGGCGAAGTGTCCCGCCTTGGCCCCGGGCAAAAGCAGGGCGTTCTTGGCCTCGGTGGCGTGCCCGATGAGCGCGCCCGGCGCGGACCAGACCCCGCCCCGCACATAGGCCCCCTGCCTCACTTCGGACCGGGGGCCGATGACGGACGGCCCCCGGAGGAAGGCCCCGCTCTCCACCAGGGCCCCGTCCCCGATTTCCAGTCCGTCGTCGGCCAGCATCACGCCCGGCATTATCAGGGCCGCCCCGGGGAGTTCATGTCCCTGGTGGTAAACCCGGAGCCCCCCCTTGGCCGGATCCCCCGGTTCATAGTCCACCCCCCAATAGACCCGCCCTTCCAGAAGGCCCGCCGGCTCGGCCGTCAGGCCGCCGCGCCGCCGCAACTCGGCCACGTTGGGACGCATGGTCCGGGCAATGTAAGGCGTGAGGCTGTCCAATATCTCCCAGACGCGGCCGACGCCCTCGAACAGGCCGGCCAATGGCCCCAGGCCCTTAAGGTCGAAAAAGTTTTCCGGGTCGAACCACTCCATAAAAACCTCAAAATTCCAGGCCGCGGCGGGCCGGGACACCTTTTTCGTAGGCGTGCTTGACTGGTTTCATCTCCGTGACCGTGTCGGCCAGGGCGACAATTTCCGGCGCCGCGCCTCGGCCGGTGAGGAACAGGTGGAGCCCGGGCCTTCTGGTTTCGATGAGCCGGACCACCTCGGCCGTCTCGATAAGCCCCAGGGCCTGGGCCACGCAGATTTCATCCAGCACCAAAAGATCGTAATCTTTGGCGGCCAGTTCCCGGGCCAGGGCCAGGGCCAGGGCGGCCTGGGCCAGGTCCTCCGGCCGGGGTTTGCCCCGAAAGCAGCCCAGCCCCAGCCGGCGATAAAAGAGGCTCTCCGGCCGCCGGGCCGCGTGGTCGGCCAGGAACAGGCCCTCGCCCGTTTCCTGGTTTTTTATGAATTGAAGAAACGCCACCCTGAGCCCCTGGCCCAGAGCCCGCAACGTCGTGCCCAAGGCGGCGGTGGTCTTGCCCTTGCCGTCGCCGGTGGCCACCAGAACCAGGCCTTTGTCCATTGCTTTCGACCGCCTTTCTTTATCGGGCATTATCCGCCGGGGTGGAAACAGGTCAAACGGGGATGTCTTTGGATTATACAAAAAACCTTCGGCCGGTTGAAGTATATTTTTGACCGGCCGCAGCCGGTCCCGGCGGGCTTGACTTTTAGGGCCGGATGTTCGATTATATAAGGTAATTAGGAGGAACTTCGCGTGTCTTTCGGGCTTGGGGAATTGGCCGTCTATCCCGCGCATGGGGTCGGGCTTATTGAGTCTCGGGAGCAAAGGACCGTCGGGAGCCGGGATTATGAATTCCTCGTTCTGCGCATCCTGGAAAATGGCCTGAAAATAATGATCCCGGCCCAGAACATCCGGGAAGTGGGTCTCCGGCCCCTCATGGGCCGCCGGGAGGTGAAAAAGGTTTTTGAGGTCTTCCGGACCCAGCCCAGGGCCCCTGAAAGCGCCAACTGGAACCGCCGGCACCGCGAATACCTCGAAAGGATAAAAACCGGCGCGCCCTGCGATCTGGCCGCGGTGATGGGCGAACTTATGGTCATGCGGGGGGCCAAGGAACTGTCCTTCGGCGAACGCAAGCTCCTGGACACGGTGACGATGATCCTGGTCAAGGAAGTGGCCCTGGCTTCAAAGCGGTCCGAAGACGAAATAGAGGCGGAGATCGCCGCCTGTTTCCCGCCGCCCAAAAGCTCCGCCGCCCCGGCCAAGGCGCGCCCGGCCAAGCCCCATTGACCGCCCCCCCCGACGACGGGTCGGAAATCGCCTTCACCGTGAGCCCGGAGGAGGCCGGGCTTCGGCTGGACAAGGTCCTCTCCGGCCGCGGGGCGGATTACTCCCGCGCCCGGCTGGCCCGCCTTATCAGGGACGGCCTGGTGCGGCTGGATGGCCGGCCGGTCCTGAAACCCTCGACAGTCGTGACCGCAGGCGCGGTCATCCTCGCCTCCCGGCCCGAGCCGCCCCGCACCGATCTGTCCCCGGATCCCGGTCTCGCCCTGGACATTCTCTTTGAAGACGATCATATCCTGGTCGTCAACAAGCCCTGGGGTCTTCTGGTCCACCCGGCCTCCGGAACGGCCGGTCCTACCCTGGCCGGGGGGCTTTTGGCCCGCGACCCCCGTTTGGATGGGGTCGGGCCCCGCCTGCGCCCCGGCCTGGTCCACCGACTGGACCGCGATACCAGCGGGGTGGTGGTGACCGCCAAAACCGAGCCGGCCCTGCGGCGGCTGGCCGAAGCCTTCAGCCGCCGCGAAACGGTCAAGCGCTACCTGGCCTTTGTCCGTGGCCGGCCCCGCGCCGGCCGGGGCCTGGTGGACCTGCCCATAGGCCGGCACCCGAACCAGCGCCACAAAATGGCCGCGGGCCGCGCCGGCGGACGTCCGGCCCGCACCGTTTACCGCCTCCTGAGGCATTTTCCGGAAACCGGGCTCAGCTTGATGCTCCTGACCCTGGTCACCGGCCGCACCCACCAGGCCCGGGTCCACCTGGCGGCCCTGGGCTGCCCGGTCCTGGCCGATCCGGTTTACAGCCGGGGAGCGGGCGATCTGGTCCGCCGCCACCCCGGCCTCGCCCCTTTCTGCGCCCGCCAGATGCTCCACGCCCGCCGCCTGACCCTAAGACACCCTGAAACCGGCCTGTCCCAGACTTTTAGGGCACCCTGGCCCCCCGATTTCCTGGGCCTGTGGCGGGAACTGGGGCCGGGGGCTCCGGCCGGCCCTTGCCATTCCCTGAAAAAATTTATATAGTGGTAATTGTAGTTGCGATATTTTGCAGCCGGGTCTTTGATCTAAGGAAAATAAGAAAATCTGATGACGACAGCCAAACGAACCATCCTCATCGCTTCGTCCGAAGTCTGGCCTCTGGCCCAGACCGGCGGCTTGGCCGAGGTGGCCGGGAGTCTGCCCGGGGCCCTGGCCAAATTGGGGGCCCGGCCGGCCGTCATCATGCCCGCTTACCAGACCGTGCTGAAAAGCCGGCGGAACCGCTTCCAGGACACCGGCGTCGGCTTGCCCGTGCTACAGAGCGGCCAGACCATCCGGGGCCGCCTGCTCCGTGGTGAACTGGAACCGGGAGTGCCGGTCTATCTGGTGGCCTGCGACCAGTTCTTCGACCGGCCCGGCCTTTACGGACACGGCGGCCAGGAATTCAGCGACAACCCCGAGCGCTTCGCCTTTTTCTGCCAGGCCGTGCTGGCCGCTCTCCCCCACCTTGATTCCCCCCCGGATATAATCCTGGCCAACGACTGGCAGACCGGTCTTTTGATGCCCTATCTCCTTGAACTCGGCCTGGACAAACCCCGGGGCGTTTTCGTCATCCACAACATGGGCTACCTGGGGCTGGTGCCGCCGGAAAAATGGCCCGTCCTGAACCTGCCGGATCATTACAACAATTTCGACGGCCTGGAATATTTCGGTCAGAGCAGCCTGTTGAAAGCCGGCCTGGTTTTCAGCCGGACCCTGGTCACCGTTTCTCCGACCTACGCCCGGGAAGCCCAGACCCCGGAGGGCGGCCAGGGCCTGGACGGGGCCATGCGCCATCACGCCCATAAACTGACTGGCATCCTCAACGGCGTGGACTACCAGGTCTGGAATCCCAAGACCGATCCCTTTCTCCCCGCCAATTACTGCCCCCGCGGCCTTAAGGGCAAGCGGGCCTGCAAAACGGCCCTCCTGGCCGAAGTGGGCCTGCCCGCCTCGGCGGCTGAACAGCCCCTCATCGGCATGGTCAGCCGCCTGACCGCCCAGAAGGGCCTGAGCCTGGTGGCCGAGGCGGCCGAAGACATCTTCCGCGCCGGGGCCGCCCTGGTCATTTTGGGTTCGGGCGAACCGGTCTATGAAGAGATGGTCCGGGATCTGGCGGAGCGCTTCCCCGACCAGTGCCGCGCCTTATTCGGCTATAACGAGGCCCTGTCCCACCGTCTCATCGCCGGGGCCGACCTTATCCTGGTCCCCTCCATGTATGAGCCCTGCGGGCTGGTCCAGCTCTACGCCCTGAAATACGGCTCGGTCCCCATTGTCCGGGCCGTGGGGGGATTGAACGATACCGTGCGCGACTTCGCCGGCCTCAACCCCGAAGGCCTCTGGGATACCGGCTTTAAGTTTTCCCAGTTCCAGGACAAGGCCCTGCTATTGGCCGTGCGCCGGGCTGTGGACCTATTCGCCCAGCCCGCCGATTTCCGGGCCCTGGTGAAGGCCGGCATGAAAGAGGATTTTTCCTGGGGCAGTTCGGCGCGTAAATATTTGGAGTTGTTTGAAAAAGTTCTGGAATGAGGGAGAAAAAAATTGTCCAGCCGCCATCTCATCATCCACGGCCATTTTTATCAGCCCCCCCGGGAAAACCCCTGGCTTTCGACCATTGAGCCCCAGCTTTCCGCGGCCCCCTTCGAGAACTGGAATTTCCGCATCAACCGCGAGTGCTATGCTCCCAACGCCCGCGCCCGCCTTATGGGCGCCGGGGGGATCAAGGGCTTTTTCAACAACTACGAGTATATGAGTTTCAACTTCGGCCCGACCCTTTTGTCGTGGCTGGAAAAATTCGACCCTGAGACCCTGGCGGCCATTGTGGCGGCCGACCGGCGGGCGGCCGCGGCCCGGGACGGGCACGGCCCGGCCCTGGCCCAGGTTTACAACCACATCATCATGCCCCTGGCCGACCCCCGGGACCGCCTGACCCAGATCCGCTGGGGCCTGGCCGATTTTGAACGCCGTTTCGGCCGCCGGCCCGAAGGCATGTGGCTGGCCGAAACGGCAGTGGACCTGGCCACCCTGGAAATGCTGGCCCGGGAGGGTCTGAAGTTCACCGTTCTGGCCCAGAACCAGGCCCGGGCGGTCCGGCCTCTTTCAGCGGCCAAGCCCCGGGGCGCGGGCCGGAAGGGGAAGGAAACGGCCTGGCTGGATGTTTCCGGCGGGCGGGTGGACCCCCGGGAGCCTTACCGCGTCTTCTGGGGCCGGGGTTCCGGGGACTACCTGGATGTCTTTTTCTATGACGGCCCTGTTTCCCGGGCCATCGCCTTTGAGCGGCTCCTGGGCGACGGGGCCGCGCTTCTGGCCCGGGTGGAAGAGGCTTTCGGTCAGGCTCGGGACGACGGCGGGCCCCGTCTGGTCAACCTGGCCACGGACGGCGAATCCTACGGCCACCACTTCACCTTCGGCGAAATGGCCCTGGCCTGGGTCTTCGACCGCCTTTCCTCGGGGATCGGCGGCCCTGAAGCCATTGAACTGACCAACTACGGCCACTATCTGGCCCAGTTCCCGCCGGCCAGGGAGGCCCGGATCTTCGACAACAGTTCCTGGAGCTGCGCCCACGGCGTGGAGAGGTGGCGCGACGACTGCGGCTGCAACACCGGGGGCGGGGGCGGGACCTGGAACCAGAAATGGCGCCGCCCCTTGCGTGAGGGTCTGGACTGGCTGCGCGACCGGCTGGCCGAGATTTTTGAAAAGTCCGGCGGGCGCCTTCTGAAAGACCCCTGGCGGGCTCGTGACGAATACATCAAGCTGGTACTGAACGGTTACGAGCCGAAGCTCAGGGAAGACTTTCTGGCCGCCCACGGCCTGGCCGCGGGGCTTGACCCCCAGGGGCGCCGCCAGGTCTGGGCCCTTCTGGAAGCCCAGTTGATGAGCCTTTACATGTTCACTAGCTGCGGCTGGTTTTTCGATGAAGTATCAGGGCTGGAGCCGGTGCAGAACCTGCGTTACGCCCTTCGGGCCATTGAACTGGCCGAGCCCCTGGCCGGGACCGGTCTCCGCGAAGGGTTCCTGGCCCACCTGGACCTCATCCGGCCCAACATCCCCGCCTACGCCACGGGCCGGGAGGTCTGGCGCCAGGCGGTGGAGAGCGGCCGCCTGTCTCCCGGGGTATCCGCCGCCCACTGGGCCGCGGCCGCCCTCCTGGAGGTCTCCCCGGCTCTGGACTCCTTTGAGGAAGACTCTTTTCAGCCCCGGGCCCAAATCGTGTTCCAGGATGACAGACAGCAGGTCCTGGCCGGGGTGGTTGACCTGATAGACCGCCGGCTGGAACGGACCACCAGCCACCTCTGCCTGGCCCGCCATATAGGCGGCCCCCATCCCCTGGATCTCTGGGTGGCCGATCTGGAGGCGGAGTTTGAAATTCCCGCCTGGCTCAACCAGGAGACCCTGGCCCGGATGTCGGCGGAAGACCGCCTGGCCGAATTGATGCCGGACGGCACCGCCTGTTTCGGGTGGGCGGACCTTCTGCCCGGGGCCCGCCGCCAGTTGGTCCACGCCGTGGTCAAACGGGCCCTGGCCGAAGTTCGGGCCCAGGCCGAAGAGTTCCACCAACTCACCCTGTCGCCGGAGGGGACGGTCACCCCGCCCGCGGACTGGGCCGAGGGCTTTCTCCACCGGGCCGCCTCGGAAGCGATCTTCAGCCGCCTCTTGAGCCCGGGCCCGGGCCGGCTCGATTTCGAGGCCCTGGCCGAGTTCGCCGCCCAGGGGTGGCTCAATGGCCCGGCCCAGTTTCAGGCCGAACTTAGGGACCTGGGGGATGATTTTCTGGATAAGGCCTTCCGGGACCTGGCCGGGAACGGGCCGCTCAGGCCGGTTTTGGACGGGCTGGTCCGGTTTTTGAAAATAGTCAATCGAGCCGATGGCCTGGGGCTGGATCTATGGGCCAGCCAGAACCGCTGGCTGGAACTGGCTGACGATAAACGGTTCCGGTCCGGCTTGGATCTGGAGGAAAAAGAGTTGCTGCGCGAACTGGGCCTGACCCTGGGCTTCACCGCCCTGGACTGGGGCGAGGCGGAGATTGCCTGAGGTGGCCGTGGGTTGGGCCGGAGACGGCGCGGTCAGCGAGCAGATAGCCGCGACTTTGGAGGAAGCCGCCGAAAGAGCGCGGCGCAGGCTGCCCCGGGGGGAGAGCCTGGAATTTTGCGAAGACTGCGGCGAGGCCATTCCCCTTTTGCGGCGGGAGGCCCTGCCCGGTGTGCGCCTTTGCGTGCCCTGCCAGACGGAAAAGGAACGCCTGGAAATCCGGGCAAATTATTGAAAGTACCCTGGTATTTAAAGATCAGCCACGCGAGGAAAACGGGTATAGTTGAGCCCCGGCTTTTTGGAAATGGGCACGGTTAAAAGTTCCTCTTCATCCTCATTTCCGCCATTTTAAAATATTCCTCCTGGATTAATTTTGGAATAATTTTTTAAAAAAGTATAGAAAAATAGAAAAAGGGGCGTGGTTTGTTAAGCCCCGAATGATTTTTAATTTGACCGATATAATCATAAAAACTCATAATAATTCTCCTTAAGAAAGTTTTAAATCAATCAATACAGCACCGGCGTGTCGATCTTGTATGACTCTAGCGGGATAAGATCGGCAACATCAAGAATACTGCTGTAATGGATATCCGCCCCGTCAGAGGCCAAGCAGCGGTCAATCAACGCCAGGACGATCTTCGTGTAGCCCTCCGTGCCCTCTTTCATGGCTCTATCGAGGGCGTAACCAGCCGTAACAGCGAATGATAAAAACGTGGTCTGCGGGGAGTGGCGGAACAACCACAGAATATCCGGCGGTACACGTTTTTCAATCGACCAAAAGATCGACCAAAAGTTCCACTTGCCGAAAATTTCCGATTTCACATACTTCTCCCCATACTTACTTAATTCCTTTGGGTTCAGCGGCATCGCCACGCCCGGCGGCACATTGCGCGCCCCCGCCAGCACGGCCTGATCGGCCAGCAGTTGGCGCTCGCTCCAGCGAACAATGCCGCGGACCCAGGGAACCGGCCCTCGTTCAATGGCCAGATCTATCCAGGGACTGTAAATCCGGCAGCCGCCTGAAGAAGGCTGCACCTCAAGTCGGGGCAACGAAGTTGGCGGGATACTGAGACGCAATGGCACGAATAGGAGCAGGGAGCGATCCTGGCTTTCGGCGTTGTCCAGGCAGAGTTTTTCCTGGGCCAACTTGGCCGCAACATGCTCCGTAACAGCCGTTGCAAAAGCTGGAAAACCTGGTAAACCTGCGGGGTAACGGGAGACTCTGGAAAGCATGGTCACATCAGCCGTGTAGCCGGGCTCTGTTAATGACATGATTTGAATCGGCACTGTGTCAACGGGACACTGTGAAATATCCTCCGCCATACTTGTTCCGGCCGCCATCATACTGACCAGGCAAAAAACGCGAACGATACATTTATAACCAC
>JAITBV010000234.1 GCA_031283395.1 Candidatus Adiutrix sp. | reverse complement strand
CCCCCGTGCTGGGGCGTGGATTGAAACTCCTTCTTAAAGTCGGTCTTGTCGGCCACCAGGAGGTCGCCCCCCGCGTGGGGGCATGGATTGAAACTACACCTTCAAGGACCTGACCCAGTTCCTCCTGGTCGCCCCCGGCACGGCGACAGGTGAGCCTGGTGGGGCCTGATATTGATTCTTTTTGCTTATAAGCGACTATAGGGGTAGGATGTAATTCCCCAACCCTTTACCCGAAAAGAAGATTCAGGCCAAAAAAGAAGAGCGCGCTTACACAGGCGGAGGCCGGTATGGTCAGGATCCAGGCGATTATAATGTTGCCGGCGATTCCCCAGCGCACGGCTGAAAAACGTTTGGTCGAGCCGACCCCGAAAATGCAGGCGCTTATGGTGTGCGTCGTGCTGACGGGCGCGCCCACCGCGGAGGCGCAGGCTATGATCAGGGCCGCGGAGGTTTCGGCCGAAGCGCCGTGCACCGTCTCCAGCTTGAAGATTTTGTGGCCCATGGTCTTGACTATTTTCCAGCCCCCGACGCCTGTTCCCGCGCCCATGGCCAGGGCGCAGGAAAGCTTCACCCAGAACGGCACGGTGATTGATTCTATTTGGCCGAAGATGAGTAAGGCCAGGGTGATGACCCCCATGGTCTTTTGGGCGTCGTTAAGGCCGTGGGTGAGGGCCATGAAGGCGGCCGAGCCGATCTGCGCCTTGCCGAAGAAACGGTTGACCGTTTGTCGGCGAAAACGGAAGAAAATGATCGTAACTAAGGTCATCAGCGAAAAGCCCACGGCAAACCCGGCCAGGGGAGAAAGAATAAGCGGCAGAAGCACTTTCTTAAGGATGGACAGGCCGTTCAAGGCGCTTGGGCCGGCTTCGGCTAAAGCCGCGCCCATCAGCCCGCCGATCAGGGTGTGGGAAGAAGAGGAGGGGATGCCGAAATACCAGGTCAGGCAGTTCCAGAATATGGCGCCGAACAAGGCGGCCAGCACCAGGATATGACTGCCGGCGACGACCTCCGGCCGCACTATGCCGCTGCCCAGGGTATGGGCCACCTCGGTGCCCATAAGCGCCCCCAAAAGATTAAGGACGGCGGCCATGGTGACGGCCGCCCGCGGGGTGAGCACCTTGGTTGAAACCACGGAAGCGATAGCGTTGGCGCAGTCGTGCGCGCCGTTGGTGAAGTCGAAGATCAGGGCCGTTATGACGATGACGACCAAAAGGAGCGGAATTTCAAGCATGTTTCAGAACAGCTTCTTCAATGGCCTCGAAAAGCGTCACCATGTGATCGACGATCTCTTCCATGCGGTCATAGGCCCGCGCCCATTTGACAATGGCCAACAGCGCCTCCATGTCGAGCTTTTCCACCTCGTATAGGTCCTTGATGCCCATGCGGAGCAGCCTTTCGCATTCGTCACGCAAAGCCAGGAACTGCCGGGTGTTATGGCTGTCCTTCTTTTTGGAAAGACCCTCAAGCATGGAGCGGAGAAGGGGGGCCATCAGCTTCAGGATTATGGCCAGTTGGAGCATGGATGGGGGGATGCTGGTGAGGTCCAGCACATGAAACCTGTCGGTCAGGTTGTTATAACGGTCGATGATCTCTTCCTGCGCGTTGTTGATGCGCAGAATATCCTCCCGGTCGATGGGGGTGATGAAGGCGCGGGAAAGGTGCCGGGTTATGGTCAGGTGAATACGGTCGGCGTCGGCCTCCAGCTTGGAGATTTTTTGTTCTCCCTCGTCCGAACCGCCCTCGAAAATATTGACCAGTTCGGCGGACACGGTGCAAAGAAACTGGTTCTGTTGCAGGAGAAATTCAAAAAACGGCGCGCCTTTGGGCAAAAGAGCATTGAACATGGCGGAAGACCCTTACGTTGCTAGGCTCGTAATATAAATGCCGCGGTAGTTAAACTCGGCCTGCCTGATCGTTCGGCACATTGTAGAATAAAGCCGCCCAAAAGTCACTAATACAGTTTTGCCATAAAATAAATATGTTACGGCATAATATGGCCGCAGCCCCCTCTCTTGGCTGAGGCCGCCTTGGCGTGTTATACTGGCCCTTGGCGGCCGGGCGGGTGAAAAAGGAGCGGACCATGCCGGAAAAATTTTACCAGCGGCTTTCCGGGCAGTTGGAGGACATACGGGCGGAAGGCCTGTATAAGGAGGAAAGGATCATCACCTCGCCCCAGCAAGCGGAAATACGCGTGCGGCGGGGCGAAGAGGTCATCAACTTTTGCGCGAACAACTACCTGGGCCTGGCTAACAGCCCGGAGTTGATCGAGGCCGCCAAGCGTGGCCTGGACCGTTACGGGTTCGGCCTGGCGTCCGTGCGCTTCATCTGCGGGACGCAGGAGGCGCACAAAGAACTGGAGGAGGGAATCGCGGCCTTTCTCGGAATGGAGGACGCCATCCTCTACAGTTCCTGCTTTGACGCCAACGGCGGCCTGTTCGAATGTCTGCTCGGCGAGGAGGACGCCATCGTCTCCGACGCGCTGAACCACGCCTCCATCATTGACGGCGTCCGCTTGTGCAAGGCGAAGCGCTACCGTTACGCCAACAATGACCTGGGGGAATTGAAAGCGCGGCTGAATGAGGCGCGGGCCGAAGGCGCCCGGCAAATCATGATCGCCACGGACGGCGTTTTTTCCATGGACGGCGTGATCGCCGACCTTAAAGGCATCTGCGACCTGGCCCGGGAATATGACGCCCTGGTCTTCGTTGACGATTCCCACGCCGTGGGTCTGGTCGGGGCGCGGGGCCGGGGCACGCCCGAATATTGCGGGGTCATGGGCCGCGTGGATATTCTCACCGGCACCTTGGGCAAGGCCCTAGGGGGGGCCTCCGGCGGCTACACCGCCGCCCGCCGGGAAGTGGTCGACCTCTTAAGGCAGCGCTCCCGCCCCTATCTTTTCTCCAACTCCCTGGCTCCGCCCATCGTGGCGGCCTCGATAAAGGTGCTGGAACTTCTGCGGGGAGGGGAGGACCTGCGCGAACGCCTCTGGGCCAATGCGCGGCTGTTCCGCCGGGAAATGACGGCCGCCGGCTTCACCCTGGCCGGGGCGGATCACGCCATTATCCCGGTGATGCTCGGTGAGGCCGGGCTCGCCCGGGAATTCGCCGACCTCCTTCTGGCGGAAGGCATTTACGTGACAGGATTTTCTTACCCCGTGGTGCCCAAGGGCCAGGCGCGCATACGCACCCAGATGTCCGCCGGGCACACGGCCGAACAGTTGGAAAAAGCTCTGGAAGCGTTCACCCGCATCGGCCGCGGGCTGGGCATAATCAGGAGATAACTTGAAAGCCTTAGTGAAACTTAAGCCGGAAGAAGGCCTCTGGATGACCGACGTGCCCGAGCCGGAACCGGGGCATAACGATATAAAGATAAAAATCCGCAAAACCGCCATCTGCGGCACGGATGTGCATATTTACAACTGGGATGAGTGGTCCCGGAAAACCATCAAGACCCCCCTGGTCATAGGACACGAATATTCCGGAGAAATAGTGGCCCTCGGCAAGGAGGTGCGCGGCTATGCCATAGGCGACCGCGTTTCCGGCGAAGGGCATATAACCTGCGGTCATTGCCGGAACTGCCGCGCCGGTAAAACGCACTTATGCCGCAACACGGTGGGTGTGGGGGTCAACCGGGCGGGTTCGTTCGCCGAATACCTGGTCATACCCGCGTTTAACGCCTTCAAGCTTCCCGGCGCCATATCAGACGACGTGGCCGCCGTCCTGGAGCCCTTGGGCAACGCGTTGCACACCGCTCTTTCCTTCGACTTGATGGGTGAAGACGTTCTGGTTTCCGGGGCCGGGCCCATAGGCATCATGGCCGCGGCCGTTTGTCGGCACGTCGGCGCCCGCCATGTGGTGATCAGCGATATTAACGAATACCGCCTGGACCTGGCTCGCCGGGTGGGCGTCACCCGCGCCTTGAACGCGGGGAGGCAAACGCCCCGGGACATCATGGCCGAACTGGGCATGACCGAAGGGTTCGACGTGGGGCTGGAAATGTCCGGCGCGCCGGCGGCCTTCAATAATCTTCTGGGGGCGATGAACCATGGCGGCAAGGTGGCCCTGCTCGGTTTTTTGCCCCGGGACACTCAAATAGACTGGAACGACATTATTCTCAAGGGGCTGTTTATCAAAGGCATTTACGGCCGGGAGATGTTTGAAACCTGGTATAAGATGGCCGCCCTGATCCAAGGCGGGCTGGACATAGCGCCGGTGATAACCCATCACTTCAATATCAGTGAATTTCAGAAAGGGTTTGACGTCATGCGATCCGGCCTGGCCGGTAAGGTCATTCTGGACTGGACCTGACAGAGGCCGG
>JAITBV010000022.1 GCA_031283395.1 Candidatus Adiutrix sp. | reverse complement strand
GGCTTTCCTCCAGGGCCGCCAGTTCCCCGGCCACCCGGTCCAGGCCGGCCCAGGCGGCCGCCATTTCGGCCAGAAGATCCCCGTGGCCGCCGAAGCGGTCCAGATAATCCAAAAGACGGCCCGGCCTGGTCAGGGACTGCTGCTCGTGCTGGCCGGAGATGCTCAGGAGTTCCTCCCCCAGCCGGGCCAACTGGGCCAGGGAGACCGGTGAGCCGCCGATATAGGCCCGCCCCCGCCCGGAGACGGTCACCACCCGGCGCAAAAGAAGCTCATCGGCGGGCGGGAGGCCCTGCTCGGCCAGGAGAGGGGCGAAGGCCTCCGGGTCGGCCAGATGGAAAAGACCGGTGACCTCGGCTTCTCCGGCTCCGGCCCGCACCAGTTCCGCCCCGCCCCGGCGGCCTGTCAAAAGACCCAGGGCTCCCACCAGGATGCTTTTGCCCGCCCCGGTCTCGCCGGTCATAAGATTGACCCCGGGCCCGAAAGTCAGGCTCAGGGTCTCGATGAGGGCCAGGTTTCTGACGGTCAATTCGGTCAGCAAATTCCGGTCTCGCGCTTGAGGTGAACGGCGGCTTCGGACACCAGGGCCAGGGCCAGGGCCGCCTCCTCTTCCGGGAGGGTCCCCAGGCCGCAGGCCGTGGTGAGCAGGGATCGGCGGGCCAGGAGTTCCCAGGGCACGCCCCGGGCGGCCAGGGAACGCCAGGAGTCCAGGAGGCGGTCGGCCAGAAAATCGGCCTTCATATCCGGCCTGAAGCCGACGGCCGGGATCAGGCCCCAGGCGATGCGCCCCCCCCTTTCCAGAAAGGCCCTGATAGGCCCGGGGTAGAGACAGAACTGTTCCAGGACCGTATAGGCGTCGAAATTGACTATATCCAGGTCCGAACTCAAAAGGAGGGACCAATCGGTGTTTCCGCAGACATGGGCTCCCAGGAGGGCCGGACCGTCCTGGCGGACCACGGCTCCGGCCGCGTACATGGTCGCCAGGCTATTTTCCGCGCTCAGGGTGGAAAAAGCCGAACCGAAAGCGGTCAGACCGGGCTCGTCCAGAAAAACCACCGGAGTCCGGCCCAGTTCCCGGACCCTGGCGGCCGCCCAGGCGGCCTTGCCGCCCAGGGCCAGAGCCGTGGCCTCCAACAGCTCCGGGTCGTCCCCCAGGGTTTTCTGGCCGTCATCCAGCAAAACCATCTGGCCGAAGGTCACGGGCCCCAGGATCTGGATTTTCAAAAACTCCGGCCCGAAGGCGGGATCGGAACCGGCCCGGTCCAGAAAGGCGTCCCAGCCCAGGCGGGACCTGGGGCCCAGGGCCAGGAAGTCCCTCTCTCCGGCCAGAAAACGGGCGTAAAAATCGGCCAGTTCCTCTTCCCGGCCTTGAGCCCGGGCCCGGACCCGGCGCTGGTCCGGATCGACCGCCAGGGCCGGGAGACCGTCCAAGGCGCTCCAGAACATATCTTCCCAAAAACTGACGGCGACCATCTGGGGCGCGGCCGGCACGGTCAGGGGGGCCAGGTCCCTCAAGGCCGGCCCGACCTCCCGGTAGGGGAAGGATCCTATGGCCGTGGTGGCAAATGGCGGGAGCATATTTTCCTCAATCCGGCAGGGCGGCCAAGAGGCTGTCGCCGATGCTCAGGTAACGGTTCAAGGCCTGGACCAGGGCCAGTTTTTTGCGATAGACCGCCTCGATGAAAACAGCTTTCTCGCCCAGGGCCTCGTCAAGGTCGCACAAAAGGGGCCGGCCCGCCTCCCAGGAGACCGCGGCCCGCCTGGTCTGCGAAGCCAGATGGGCGGCCCGATGGTGGAGGGCCAGGGTGGCCCCCCGGCGGAACAGGTCGCCTGTCAGGCCCTCCTCGGCTTCCTGCTGGATGAGGACGGCGAAAAGAGTCAGGGGCAGGCGGAAAAACCGGGTATTGAAAAAAAGATCGCCGGCCAGACGCCTGGCGGCCAGTTCCCGGGGGCGGCCGCCGGCCCCGGCCCAGGCCGTCTTAAGATAGGCGGCCATGAAGTCCACGAAACGGTCATAGCCCAGGTTTTCCAAGGGAGCGAAGGGGGCCAGGCGGCCGGCGAACTCCAGGTCGGAGGCGGCGCCGTCCCGGCCGGTCATATGCTGGAGCAGCCTGGCCAGGGCTGCGGACTGATCGCCGCTTTCAGCCCAGATATCGAAAAAAAGCCGCTCCCAGAAGCCGCCTTCCCCGGGCTTGAACCCGGCGGCTTTTTTCAGGAGCGCGGCCAGGTGGCCGGGGGCCAGGACTTCCGGCGGCCAGGCGGCCATTTGACGGGCCAGTTTCGGGCAATGGGGCTGGATAAGGGCCAGAGCGCCTTCAGGACCGCCGAAATCGGCCAGGTGAACGGTGGCCTCCGGATCGCGGGCCGCCCGGACCAGGCGCAGGAACTCCGACTCGGTCAAGCCCTGGATCGCTGCCATATCCTTGACCATGGCCGCCAGGCGCTCTTCCACCGCCTCCCGGCCCGCCAGGCGAGGACCGGACTCCACCAGTTCCAGGCCCACGGGCCGGCCGATATAGGCCGAATCAAAACGGGTGGCCAGGGCGGGCGGGGAGGCCTGGCCCCGGTCCGAATCAGCTGCGGGTCCGGCCTCGACTTCGGCCGCCGAGCCGGCCAGGACCAGGGAACCGGCCAGAACCAGGCTGAAGAGGCTGCGCCGGGCCACCTTCTTGGCCCCTTCCAGTATCTGGCGTCCCAAGCTGAAACCGCCGCCCTGGGCCTGGACCAAGTCCGGAGGCGCCGAGTCGGCCGGAGCCAGATCCGGGGGGCTGTCCGGGGAAGAAGCCGCCGTTCCGGC
>JAITBV010000159.1 GCA_031283395.1 Candidatus Adiutrix sp. | reverse complement strand
CCGATCTCAAGGGGTTGGAAGCCCTGGCCCCGGGGCATCCCTGGCTGGTCCGCCAGGCCGAACTGGTCCGGGCCGTGACGGCCCTGGCCCCGGATACTCCCTGTTTTTACAATATATTTTCTCCGTCCACTTCTCTGCGCTTCCTCTTGGGCCGGGAAAAGCTGCTTCAGTGGCTCACCCAGAGCCCCCAGGAGGTGTTCGGGGCTTTGACCCGGATGGGCCGGGGCTTGGCGGCTCTGGCTGAAAGCGTGGTCAGGGCCGGCGGCGCGGACGGCGTTTACCTGAGCGTTCAAAATCCGGATCCCGGACGGGTGACGGGCGAAACCTACGCCCGGTTTATCCGGCCGTCCGATCTGGCCGTGCTGGATTCGGCCAACGCGGCCGGGGGCCGGAATATCCTGCACATCTGCGGCTACGGCGGGGCCCGCAACAATCTGGCCGCTTGGGCCGATTTTCCGGCCCAGGCCTTCAGTTGGGCCGTCCACGTGGAAAAAGTGAGCCTGGGCCGGGGCAAGGCCCTGTTCGGCGGCCGGGCCGTTATAGGCGGCTTCGCCAATGTTCCCGGCTCCCTTCTGGAATCGGGTTCCCGGGCCGAAATAGAGGCCTTCACCGCGGACCTCCTGGCTGAAGCCGGGCGGACCGGGGTCATCCTGGGGGCCGACTGCACCATCCCTTCCACCATCGACCTCGAACGCCTTGAATGGGTCAGGCTGAAGGCGGCCTCCCCATGACCATCCTGGTAACGGGCGGGGCCGGGTTCATAGGCACCAATTTCATCCTGGAATGGAACGCGGCCGAGGATGAAACGGTAGTCAACCTGGACCTTTTGACCTATGCCGGCCATCCCGGCAATTTTGAGCGTCTGCCGCGCCCGGAGCGCCACCTTCTGGTCCGGGGGGACCTGGGCGACCGGGAACTGGCGGCCGGCCTCCTGGCCCGTCACCGGGTGCGGGCAATCCTGAATTTCGCCGCCGAATCCCATGTGGACAGGTCCATCCGCGGCCCGGCGGAATTCATCCGCACCAATGTCGTGGCCGCCTTCAATTTCCTGGAAGCGGCGCGGGAATACTGGGCCGGGCTGCCCGCCGGGGAGCAAGAGGCCTTCCGTTTCCTCCAGGTCTCCACCGACGAGGTTTACGGGTCCTTGAGCCCGGAGGCCCCGGCTTTCACCGAAACCACGGCTTACGCCCCCAACAGCCCCTACTCGGCCTCCAAGGCCGCCGCCGACCACCTGGTGCGGGCCTATCACCACACTTACGGGCTGCCGACTTTGACCACCAACTGCTCCAATAATTACGGACCTTTCCAGTTTCCGGAAAAACTTATCCCCCTGGTCATAACCAACGCCCTGGAAGGCCGGCCCCTGCCGATCTACGGCGACGGGCGGCAGAGGCGCGACTGGCTTTATGTGTCCGACCATGTGGCGGCCCTGCGCCAAGTTCTGGCCGCCGGGCGGCCGGGGGAGACCTACAATATCGGCGGCGGGGAGGAGAAGGCCAACCTGGAGGTGGTGGAAGGCCTCTGCGCCCTCCTAGATGAGCGGCGGCCCCGTCCGGACGGGCTTTCCTACCGGTCCCAGATAACCCACGTGGCGGACCGTCCGGGGCATGACCGGCGCTACGCGGTCAACGCGGACAAGATCCACGCGGAACTGGGCTGGAGCCCGGGCCACGACTTCAATAGCGGCCTGGCCGCCACGGTGGAGTGGTATCTGGCCGAGGCCGACTGGCTGGGGAGCGTCCGCGACGGCGGCTACCGCGACTGGATAAAAAAGCATTATGGGGATGGCGATGACTGATAAAGCGGCCACGGCGCAACGCAAAGGCTTGATCCTGGCCGGCGGAGCCGGCACCCGGCTGCATCCGGCCACCCTGGCCGTGTCCAAGCAGCTTTTGCCCATCTATGACAAGCCCCTGGTCTATTATCCCCTGACCACCCTGATGCTGGCCGGGATCCGCGACTTCCTCCTCATCTCCACCCCCGAGGACACCCCGAATTTTCAAAAACTTTTGGGTGACGGCCACGGGTGGGGCCTTGACCTCAAATACGCGGTGCAGCCCAAACCAGAGGGCCTGGCCCAGGCCCTGACCATAGGCGAGGAATTTCTGGCCGGCGGTCCTTCGGCCCTCATTCTGGGGGATAACATATTCTACGGGCATGAATTGCCGCAGCTCCTGGCCCGGGCCGGCCGGGCCGGGGGAGCCGCTGTTTTCGCCTACCATGTGGACGACCCCCAGCGCTACGGGGTGGTGGAATTCGATCCCCGGGGGAGGGCCGTTAGCCTGGAGGAGAAGCCGGCCCGGCCCCGGTCCAATTACGCGGTCACCGGGCTTTATTTCTATGACCGCACGGCGCCGGACAAGGCCCGGAGCCTGACCCCCTCGGCCCGGGGCGAACTGGAGATAACCGACCTGAACCGCCTGTATCTGGAGGAGGGCCGCCTTGAGGTGCTGACCATGGGCCGGGGCCTGGCCTGGCTGGATACCGGCACCCCCGACAGCCTCCTGGAAGCCGGGCAGTTCATAGGCACCATTGAAAAACGGCAGGGTTTGAAGGTGGCTTGCCCGGAGGAAGTGGCCTGGCGCCAGGGCTGGATCGACGCGGCCCAACTGGAAAGACTGGCTGAACCCCTGCTCCGCAACAGTTACGGGCGTTATTTGCGGCAGCTTTTGGAGGGGCCATGAAAATTGAATCCGGGGACATAGCCGGCCTGTTGGTCCTCACTCCCCGCGTTTTCGGCGATGAGCGGGGTTTTTTTCTGGAGAGCTTCAATCACAGGCGTTTTGCGGAGGCCGTGGGCCGGGAGGTGCATTTTGTCCAGGACAATCATTCCGGGTCGTCCCGGAATGTGTTAAGGGGCCTGCACTACCAGGAGCGGGCGCCCCAGGGTAAACTGGTTTGGGTCACGGCGGGCGCTGTTTTTGACGTGGCTGTGGATATGAGGCCGGGTTCCCCTACATTCGGCCGCTGGTCCGGCCTGGAGCTTTCGGCCGAAGGGCGCAGGCAGGTCTGGTTGCCGGAGGGCCTGGCCCACGGTTTTCTGGTGCTGTCGGAACGGGCCGAGGTGCAATACAAGGTCACCGCCTATTATGACCCGGCCCGGGAGCGGACTCTAAAATGGGACGACCCGACCGTCGGGGTGGCCTGGCCCCTGCCCCCGGGGAGCGAACCAATTTTGTCGGATAAGGACAGGCGGGGCCTGGCCTGGAGCGGGGCCGCCCTGAACGGCCCGGCTATTCCCGGCACTCCTTGAGCACCACGCCCCGCTCGGACAGGCGGTACGGCCGGACATTTCTATTTGTTGACAACAGTCCGGCCGGCCCCTTGGCGCAAAAATGAGGAGGCGCTTATGTTGAACAAAGCCATAGAGATGGCGGCAAAGGCCCACAGCGGGCAGGTGGACAAAGGCGGTAATCCATATATTTTACATCCACTCCGCGTTATGCTCAATTTCTGTGAAAACGAAAATGAAGCCACAAAAATATGCGCCATATTGCATGACGTTGTAGAAGATACTGACATCACATTTGATGACCTGAGGGCGGAAGGTTTTTCAGAGGAAGTCATAGCCGCGCTGGATTGTTTAACGAAAAGGAATGACGAAAACTACGACAATTTTATCAGCCGTGTATTGACTAACGAAATCGCTTGCAAGGTCAAAAAGGGCGATCTTGCGGATAACATGGATTTGACGAGGATTTCAAACCCGACCGCAAAAGACAAGGAACGTATTAAAAAATACCGCGAAGCTAAAGACCGCATAATGGACGCAGGCCGGCCCATCTCGGCTTGGCAGCCCGGGCCAGGCGTGGTATCATAATTAAAATATTGCGACAGGCTATCCGCGACCCGCTCCAGCCTCCCGCAGGGATTGGAGGGGGGCCTCCCCCGGCGGCGGGTGAAGCGAAGAAAGGGGATTAAAGATGAACGGAAGCTTCTTTTCAGATTTGCGCGCCCGGGCCATCCTGGGCGGGCTTTTTGGGGCGGCCTTCGCCATATTTGACAAGATAAACATCTTTTCAGCGGTGGTCAGCAATTTGGGGCCGTTCAGCCTGGGGCTGACCATTGTTGTCGTGATCATAGCCGCGACGCTGGTGAAAAAATGGCGTGACCCGGATAAAACAATATCCAAGATCGTCAGGTTCTTCCTTCCGCAAGTGAGCACCTGGTATTTTGATTTGACCGCCGTATTAATGTATCTGGCCGGCGTCTGCCTCGGGGCCCTTTTGATAGATCTGATTCTGAACCTCTTTGGATTTGGCCGGGAAATTTTCCAATTCTTCCTGATGACGTGTGTTTTCGGCCTCGCTTCATTCGTTTTGCATCGTTATTCATCCAGGCTGAACCGGGAAAGCGCTTTGCCCGGAGCCACCCGCCCGTGACCTGCGACCTGAACCCGGGCCACTCCGTCCTCCACCGCCTGGACCCCCGCCTGAAACTGGCGGCCGTGTCGGCCTGGTCTCTCCTGGCCGCCCTGGCCCGGACCGGGCCGGCGGCCGTTTTCGCCCTGGCCGGGGCCCTGGTCTTCGCCGGCCTGGGCCGGCTTGATCCCCGGACCACGGCCCGGCGGCTGGCCGCGGTAAATTTTTTTCTCATCTTCATCTGGCTGTTTCTGCCTTTTTCCGTCCCCGGCGAACCGGCCCTGACTCTGGGCGGCCTGACCCTGACCGGGCCCGGGCTGGAACTGGCTATGATCCTGACTCTCAAGGTCAATGCGGCGGCTCTGGGTGCCCTGGCTTTTTTCGGCACCTCCTCCATCACCCAACTGGCCGCCGCCGCCCGCCGCCTGGGGGCCCCGGAAAAACTGACGGCCGTGTTCCTTCTGACGCTCCGGTATTTTCACGTTCTCAGGCTGGAATACGTCCGGCTC
>JAITBV010000127.1 GCA_031283395.1 Candidatus Adiutrix sp. | reverse complement strand
GCGGCACTCCAGGGATTTCAGAAGGGCCACGCCGGTCATCTCCGGGCTTTTCTGGCTGGCCTTGACATAGCGCAGGAACTGCCGTTCCAGGACGCCGTAGTAAGCCTTGACCTTCTGTTTTTCCATGAGTTGGAGACCATATTCCGATGTCTTACGGCCGCCCCTGACATTCTTGCCTTCTCCCCTTTTGAGAGCCTTGGGGTGGCCGTAAATATTGATCCCCAAGCGGCGGCAGAGTTTGAACCGGGGTTCGCGGTGAGTGGCCATGGATACTGAACGCTCCTTTTTAAATGAATGATGACCCCCTGGCAATGGGGGTAACTTGTAATTATACATCCATTGTTTTAGAAAAGCAAATGCGGTTTCCGGGCCCCGGGGGGCGGCCGCCCGGGCTTGCCAGAAAGGCCCGGGGTATGGTAATGATACCCCAAAGGTTTTGCCGACAAGGAGTATCGACCCATGACCGGAAACGGCCCTGAACCCCCGTCCCCCCCGGGCCACCCGGCCCACCTCAGCGGCCTGGAGTGGGTCTGGGTCCTGGCTGCCCAGGAAACCAAGCTCAGCGAAGCCCTCCTGGCCGTGGAAATGGAAGACCGGGACCGGGGGACCATTCGGACCCTGCCCGTCTTTCAAACCCGGGACCAGGCCCTCCTCTTAAGGCCGCGGCTCTGCCCGGACCAGCCCGGGCGCTATGGGGCCCAGGCCATGCTTTTGAGCGAGGCCGGCCTGTTCGCGGCCGAGCATGAATTGGAGATCCTGCTCCTGGACGAGGACGGGACCATCCTGGCCCGCCTGAACTGAACGGGGGACGGCCTGGTGTTGGTCCGGGGGCTGGAGAGTTCCTGCGACGAGACGGCGGCGGCCCTGTATAAGGACGGGGTGGTGCTGGCCGGCGTGGTCCGCGGACAGGTGGATCTCCACCAGCGCCACGGGGGCGTGGTGCCGGAACTGGCCAGCCGGGCCCACCTGGAGGCCATTGACCAGGTGGCCGCCCAGGCCCTGGACGAGGCCGGGCGCGGCCTGGCCGAGGTCAAGGGCCTGGCCGTGACCCAGGGGCCGGGGCTGGTGGGAGCCCTATTGGTGGCCTTGAATTTCGCCAAGGGCTTAGGCTTAGCCGCCGGGCTCCCCGTCACCGGGGTCAACCACGTCAAGGCCCACGCCCTGGCCCCCTTCATGGCCCGGCCGGGGGACCCGCCGCCGCCGGAGCCGGACTTCCCCCTGGTGGCCCTGGTGGTCTCCGGGGGCCACAGCCACCTCTACCTTCTGATCGACCACCTGACCTTCAGCCTCCTGGGCCGGACCCGCGACGACGCCGCCGGCGAGGCTTTTGACAAAACGGCCAAGCTCCTGGGCCTGGGCTACCCCGGGGGCCGGGCCATTGAAGAACTGGCCGCCCGGGGCGATCCGGGGGTCTATCGCCTGCCCCGGCCCCTGTGGCGCGAAGGCCTGGATTTTTCCTTCAGCGGGCTGAAGACCCAGGTGCTGACCATTTATAACCGGGATAAGCTGGCCGGCCGGTCTTCGGACGATCCGGCCCTGGCCGGCCTGGCCGCGGGCTTTCAGGCCGCGGTGGTGGAGGTGCTTGTGGACAAGCTGCGAACGGCCCTGGAAACCACCGGGGCCAGGGGGGCCGTCCTGGCCGGGGGGGTGGCGGCCAACGGGGCCCTGCGGGCCGCGGCCCTGGATATGACCCGGGCCGCGGGCCGGCCCCTGTATGTGCCGCCCCCGGCCTGGTGCGCGGACAACGCGGCCATGATCGCCCATTTGGGGGCCCGCCAACTGGCCGAGGGCCGGAACATACTGGGCCTGGCCGACGAGGCCCGGCCCCGCTGGCCGGTGGAATAGAACCTCAGTGGCCGCTCTTGTCAAAGACGAACTGAAAGGGCTGGGTTTTCGGCCCGCCAAGAGCCGGGGCCAGAACTTTCTCAAGGACCAGGGGATCATCCGGCGCCTGACCGGGATCATCCTGGCCGAGGCCGGCGGGGAAAAACTCCTGGAGATCGGCCCCGGCCTGGGGGCCCTGACCCGGCCCCTTCTGGCCGCCGGCTCTGAGATCCTGGCCGTGGAATTGGATCGGGGGCTGGCTGAAAATCTGGCCGGCCTGGACGCCGGGCCGGGCCGGCTGACCGTCCTGAACCGGGACATCCTCACCCTGGACCCGGCCGGGTCCCCGGGTTTCCTCTTCGGCAATCTCCCTTACAACATCTCCAGCCCGGTGCTGTTCTGGTTTTTGAGGTTTAGGCGGTCTTTTTCCGGGGCCCTGTTCATGCTCCAGAAGGAGCTGGCCGACCGGCTGACCGCGGCTCCGGGCAGCCGGGCCTACGGCCGCCTGAGCGTGGCCCTGAGCCTGTGGTGCCGGGTGGAAAACGTGCTGGCCGTGCCTATGGAGGCCTTCCATCCCCGGCCCCGGGTGTCCGGTGCCGTGGTCAGGTTCCGGCCGGTACCCCCCGAGGCCGAGCCGCCGGTTTCGCCCGAGGTCCTGGGCCGCTTCACCCTGGCCGCCTTCGGTTCCCGGCGCCAGACCCTCCTGAACAATTTGGCCCGGGCCTATGGCCGAGAGAGCGCCGCCCGGGTCCTGGCCGGCTTCGGCCTGGACCCCGGCCTCCGGGCCGAAACACTGGCCCCGCCCGTCCTGGCCGCCCTGGCCCTGGCCTTTGAGCCGCAATAAAAAAGGGGCCCCTTAAGAGGGCCCCGGTTTTTCATTGCCTTAAAAAGCTACTTCAGATCCAGCCCGGCCTGCTCCAGCTTGGCCAGGAGCCTCTGTATCAGGGCCTTGAGGTTGCTGGCCGTTTCGGGATTCGGCTTGGCCGCCAGGGCCTGCCTGAATTCGCGTATCTCCGGGGCCACGTTGGAACGGACCCGCTTGCGCTACGGGGATATCTCGTGGTGGGCGTCGGCGCTGGTGCGGTCGGTCAGCCGCCTCAGCTCCTCGTTATACTTGACCACGGTCTCTTCCATCTTGCGTTCGGTGATGGCGTTTTTGTTCTGGCTTTCGGAAAGGGCCAGGACCAGCCGCCGGGCTTCCTTTTCGTGGCCGCCGGTGTTTTCCCGCTCCACGGCCAGGCGGCGCTCCAACTCCTCGATGCGGGCGTTGGCCGTGACCAGAAGCGAGGCCCCGGCCTCGTTCTCCTGAATTTTGCGTTCCAGTTCCCGGCTGTAGAAGATGGCGTCGTTTTCCTTCTGGATCAGCTTGTTGGTCAGTTCGGCGTTTTCCCGGTGGAGACGCTTGAACTGCTTTTCATAGTTGGTCACCTTCTGGTTGGCCGTGGACAACAGGCTCTCCTGCTCCTCCAGGGTGCCGGTCAGTTCCAGGAGGTCGGCGGTCAGGCGTTCCAGTTCCTGCTTCTGGTCCTCGCCGGTCTTGTTAAGGGCCCGGCAGTCGCTCTCCAACTGGCGCCGCCCCAGGCTGGCCGCCTTCCGGTATTCGTTGAAAGTCTTCTCTAGGGACTGGTAATAATTGGTCAGGGCTTTCATGGCCTGGCTCGGGTCCAGGCCGGCGGGCAAAAGATCGGTCAACTGGCGCAGGCGTTCCTCGCCCAGCACCATGTCATCGTCCATATGCTCGGAAAGATGGCGCAGGTTGCGGCCCTTGCCCCGAAGCCAGTCCTCGGTCCTCAAAAGCGCTTCCCCGTTGGCTTCTTTCATATCCCTCTATCCCAGGTCCGGCGGGTGTTCCCCGGCCTCTGGCGCCGGAAGCGGCCTGAATTCAGCTTAACATAGCACAAAATCAGGCAAAAAAAAAGCGCCGGGCCTTTCGGGCCCGGGGCCGGGATAACCGGCCTTGCCAAGTCCGGCCGATTGGCTTATGCTGTATGGCGCTGAAACACTGCCAAAACCCGAAGGGTGAACATGGTCAAGCCCGACGCCTTTTCCGGCGGCCTTTCCGAACATTCCGGCCCGGGCCGGCTGTGGACCGGGAATTTTGTGAAGTTCCTGCTCATCAACCTGTTCATCTTCCTGGGCCTGGATATTCTCCTGCCCACCCTGACCCTTTACCTGGAGAGCTTCGGAGCCACGGAAGCGGACATAGGACGCATCTACAGCGTCTTCGTCATCGCCTCCATCTCCATGCGCATGACCGCCGACCGCCTGGTCGCCGGCCGTTCGGCCCTGGCTCTCTCCCGCCTGGGTCTTTTGGCCTGCGGCCTGGCGATCATCTGTTATTACTGGGCCACCAAGACCCACCTGGCCATGGGGGTCCGGCTTCTGCAGGGGGCCGGCCTGGGCCTGGCCACGACCCTCCTGACCGCCCTGGCCTCCCAGGTCATCCCCC
>JAITBV010000242.1 GCA_031283395.1 Candidatus Adiutrix sp. | reverse complement strand
CGGGGCCATGAACGAGCCGGGCAACGCCGGCACGGGGACCATTCTGGCCAACTTCCTGGAACAGTCCAACGTGGACGTGGCCGAGGAGATCGTCAACATGATCCTCACCCAGCGCGGCTTCCAGGCCAATACCAAAACGGTCACCACCACTGACGAAATGCTCAATGAAGTGATCCGTATGAAGTAATAACAGGCTTTAGCCATAAAAACAGTGGGCCGGGCTTGATAGCCCGGCCCGCTGTTTTTCAGGGCGACCTTTTTTTTCGGCCGGCCTGGTAGATGGCCCGTTTGCGGGCCAGTTCCTCTTCGGCCGCCTGTCGGCGTTCGGGTGAAAGTTCGGTTTTCAAAATTTTTTCCAGGGCCAGGATGCGCCAGCGGTCCAGGGCCGGCCGGGCTGAAAGCTGGTCCGGCCGGCCGCCGTGGCGGATGACCAGCTCCCGGTCGATGAGCCCGGCCGGGTGCCGGGCCAGGACGCGGAGCCACAGGTCGTAGTCTTCGGCGGCCGGGAGGCTTTCGTCGAACAACCCCACTTCATCCAGGAGGCTTCGGCGCAGCATGACGGCCGAGGGGCTGATGAGGCAGAGGCTCAAGGAAGGGATGAAGATGTCCCCGGCCAATTTACGGTGCCGGCGCCCGGGGTTGACCCGGCGGCCGCCCCGGAACCAGCGTTCCTGGGTCTGCACCAGCGCCTGGTCCGGGTTTTGTTTTAGGAACTCGACCTGGGCTTCTAACTTGCCGGGCAGCCATTCATCGTCGCTGTCCAGAAAAGCGATGAGGCTCCCCCGGGCGGCCGCCAGGCCGGCGTTGCGGGCCGCGCTGACTCCGCGGTTGGGCTGGCTGATCATAAGGATATGGCCCCGGGCGGCCAGGGGGGCCAGGAGCCCCGGCGTTCCGTCCGTGGAACCGTCGTCCACCACTATGAGTTCCAGGGGCCTATAGGCCTGGGCCAGGACGGATTCCACGGCCCGGCCCAGGGACCAGGCCCGGTTGAAGGTGGGGATGATAGCCGAAACCAGGGGGGTCAGGAGCATAGCCAGAGGGCCAGGCCCGCGGCCGGGAGCTGGCCGAACAGGAGGGCTTCCAGGCGGTAGTCGGCCAGGTCGGCCGGGGCTCGGCGGCCCGGCCCCGGGCTTAAGCGGCGGACCAGGGGCAGATTGTAGAAGGGGCCCGCGCCGGCCATGAGTAAGGCCAGGGCGGGCGGGACCGGGCCCAGGGCCGCGGCCAGGGCCAGACCCAGGGCCCAGGCGGCCAGGAAACAATACAGGAGGCGGCGGAGAGCCGGATCGCTCAGTCTGGAGGGCAGGGTGGGGCGGCCGAAGATGCGGTCGCCCCGCACGCCTAAAATGTCGCTGAAAATACTAAGGATGAAAAGATGGGCGAAAACCAGGCCCCCGGCGAACAGTGCCAGGCCCGGGGCCGCCTGGAAAGTGGTCTTGAGCCCGTCCAGGCCGGGACGGGCGGCCCAGAGCATGGCCCCGGCCCAGCTCAGGCCCAAAAGGGCCGGCTTGGCCAGGGCCCGGGTCAGGGCCGGTTTTTCCGGGCGGGGGATGGAGTGATGGGCCAGGGCGGCCAGGCCTCCGGCCAAAGGGATAAGATTCAGATTGTCGGCGGCCAGAAAACACAAGGCGAAACTCCCCGCCGCGCAACCCATAAGGCTCCGGCGATACTTGGCGAAGAAGGCGGTCCGGTCCGGGTCGGCCAGCCTGAGGGTCTGGTCGCGGCTCTGCAGGAGATCGCGGGTCAGGTGGAGGGCGGTGGTCAGAAAAAAGAAGAAACTGAAGAGCGTGGCCGGCGGTTCGGTTCCCAGGAGCCGGCCGGTCCCCAGGGCCAGGGAGGCCAGGCCGAAGGCGGCGAAAAGGCTGGAGAGCACCAGGGCCCGCATCAGCCGGGGCCAGAATTTGCGGGAATGGCCGCGGGCCAGGGCTTCCAGGGTCTGGATGACCTGGGCGATCTGCCAGTTGGAAGTGGAGGCCCCGGCGGCCACGGCCACGCTCTGGATGTTCTGAAAATCCTGGGGCCAAAGGTCGGCTCCGGTTTCGGTCAGGAAGGTCCGGCGGCCGGCCTTAAGGCCCAGGTCGGCCAGGCGGCGGGTGTTGCCGCTGGTCCGGCCGCCGACGACCACCAGGGCTTCCGTGTTCTCCACCAGGTCCCGCACCTGTTTCTGGCGGGTCATAGTGGCTTCGCAGATGGTGTTTTTTATCAGGGCCTCCGGCCAGCGGGCCCGAACCGCCTCCGCCACCTCGGGCCAGAGGTCCTGGTCCTGGGTGGTCTGGGCCACCAGGAGCGCGGTTTCGGCCGCGGGGAGCCCCGCCACTTCTTCCGGCCCGTTTATCACCCGGCCCCGGTCTCCGGCGTGGCCCATAAGGCCGATGACCTCCGGGTGGTCGGCCTGGCCCCAGATGAGGACCAGGCGGCCCCGGCCCGCCTCTTCGGCCGCCAAAGTCTGCACCACGCGCACCCGGGGGCAGGTGGCGTCGCTGATCGTGAGGCCGCGGGCTTCCAAGGCGGCTATTTCAGCGGGCGGCAG